>JAOAEI010000055.1 GCA_026416875.1 Caloramator sp. | reverse complement strand
CTCTATTCCCATCCTTTGGTGCAGCATTCGTTGCAATTGCTCTATTCTTCTTTGCTTTCACAACCCTTATGGCATACTACTACTATTCAGAAACAAGCCTTGCATACCTTATAAACGATGAAAAGCTAAGAAAAACTTTAATTAACGTTCTTAGAATAGTTCTTTTAGCATCAGCCTTCTACGGCACAATAAGAACAGCTTCCTTTGCTTGGGCCCTTGGTGACCTTGGCGTTGGTATAATGGCATGGCTCAATATCATTGCTATAGTAATACTACAAAAGCCAGCCCTTGCAACATTAAAGGATTATGAAGAGCAAAAGGCAAAGGGACTTGACCCAGTATTTGACCCTGAAAAGTGGGGCATTGAAGGTGCCGATATTTGGAAGGATATAAAGAAAAAGTATGTAAAATAAGATTAAAACCTAAAGGGTGATTTCCATCACCCTTTATTTTTATTCCTTTTTTGATATAATAAATTTAAGAGGTGAGCTTTATAATTATAAACAATTTCTTATGGCACTATATATTGATAAATATCAATATACTGTGCTATTTTTATTGCCTTTAATAAGATAATTAGTATTTGTAAATAATAAAAAATATGTAGGAAAGGAGTTGATGAAGATGGATGGTTTTTTCAAAAAAGTAGGAGATGAGATTTGGTTTGAAGAGGTAGATAGGGATAGTTTAAAAATATCCTATAAAGTAAAAGATATTCTTTACTCTAAAAAGTCAAAATTTCAAGATATATATATTGTTGACTCATACGATTTTGGTAAAATGCTTGTAATAGATGGTATCGTTCAAACAACGGAAAGGGATGGATTTATCTATAACGAAATGATTTCCCATGTTCCCTTAAGCATGCATGAAAATCCAAAAAAGGTTCTTATAATAGGGGGTGGGGACTTAGGAGCAGCCTTTGAGGTAACAAAGTATCCAGTTGAAAAAATAGATGTTGTAGAAATAGATGAAGATGTTGTAAAGGCGTCTTTAGAATATCTTAAGGAGATTTCAAGGGATTTAAAGGATGAAAGAGTAAACTTTATATATGAAGACGGTGCAAAGTTTGTAAGGGAAAAGAAAAATGAATATGACATCATAATCGTAGACTCCTCAGACCCTATTGGTCCTGCTGAGGTTTTATTTAGCGAAAACTTTTATAGGGATGTATATAGCGCCCTCAAAGAAGATGGAATAATGGCCTGCCAAAGCGAATCCCCTATTTTGTATCCTGATGTTTTCAGAGCAACTTATCATAGATTAAAAAATATATTCCCGTTAGTTAAAATTTCCATTGCAACAGTCCCAACCTATCCTGGAGGTTTTTGGAGCTTTACAATAGGTTCTAAAAAATATGACAAGATAAATAAAGTTTATGATATAGATACCAAATACGTCACTAGGGAAATATTAGAATCTTCCTTTAATATTCCAAAATTCGTTCATAATATTATAAAGTAAAACGGTGCCTGGCACCGTTTTTTTAATTTTGCTAAAATTTTGTTATTGACTCTTAAACTTTTTTCTTGGATAATAGTTTTAACGGCATTTATGCATTTAATGAATAAAGAAGGGGGTTCTGTTATGAGCAATGCTAAAAAATTAGGACTTTGGACACTAGTTATGCTTACCTTCGTTCCAACCTTTGGATTTGGTAACATAACTACAAACGCTGTTGCACTTGGACCTGCCGCAATTCCATCATGGGTATTGGTATCATTGTTATTCTTCTTCCCATTATCAATAATGATGGCAGAGCTTGCATCAGCAAATCAGGATAAGGAAGGCGGAATTTATACTTGGATTGAAAGCGTTCTCGGACCAAAATGGGCCTTCATTGGAACTTGGTCCTACTTCGTTGCAAACTTATTTTATCTACAAATGGTTTTTGCGAGAATTCCTGTTTCAGCTTCATGGGCAATCTTTGGCGAAAACAGATTTAACGACCAAAACGCATATCTTCTTCCTTACCTTAGCGTTATTCTTGCGATAATACTAACTTATATCGCAACAACAGGAGTTAAGAAGTTCTCAAAGCTTGCTGACTTTGGTGGAAAATTTACTATTGCTGCAACAGTAGTATTTATACTCTTTGCCTTTGTTGGGCTTTTAGTTGGAAAGCCATCAGCAACTCAATTTACAGTAGAAAACACTATTCCAAAGTTTGACACAGGCTACTTTGCAACCTTCTCTTGGCTTTTATTTGCTGTTGCCGGTGCCGAAGTTGCAGGAACTTATATCAAAGACGTTGATAATCCAAAGAAGACATTCCCAAAGGCAGTTATAATTGCCACATTGCTTATAGCTATAGCCTACGTTATAGGTTCTGTTGCAGTATGCCTTGTTATATCACCTGAGGCTCTTCAAGAGGCTAACCTAAAGAACGCAGGCTATGTAGTATATCAAACCCTTGCACAAAACTTTGGAATAAACGGTAAAATAGTAGTTCAAATTTATGCAGCTATCCTTACTATAACATCCATCGCTGCATATATCGTTTGGATTGAATCGCCAATTAGAGCTATGTTTGCTGAAGTTCCAGAAGGAACATTCCCAAAATTCTTAACTGAGAAGGATGAAAACGGAACATTAAAGAAGGCTCTCTGGGTTCAATGTGCCCTTGTTATAATAATGATCATAGTTCCTCTATTAGGCCTTAATTCAATAGATGCCTTCTTTAGAATATTAACTGACCTTTCATCATTATCCCTTGTTGTTCCTTATATCGTATTAATTGCAGCTTATATAGTATTTAGGTTGAAAGGAATGGAAGCTCCATTTACCTTCTTTAAGTCCAACGCAACTGCTATGTTTTTCTCATGGATAGCTCTTATCCTAAGCATTGCTGGCTTCTTCGGTGCAGGGCTTGATTATGTAATGGGTTCTGAATCTACAAAGGAAGCTGCAATATTAATCTTTAAGACCTATGGCGGTCCTGTAATCCTAATACTTCTAGGATATGTAATAGTATTCTTTACAAGACTTGCTAATAAAAACATTGGAAAAACACAATCTATGTAACAAAAACTCCTCTAGATTTTCTAGAGGAGTTTTTATTAGTTTAAGGCTTGTTGCCTTATCTTTTCAATTGCATTTTTAAATTGAGGAACTAGGGATATTAAAAGGCATAGTAAAAGATCTGGTCCTAAATAGCTTATGTTGTAAACAATTGAATACCAAAGTGGGTTCATACCTTCTGGTGCATAGCTTGCAAAGAAAATAGCGCCGGATATTATATGAAAAATCATTCTTGAAACTCCGCCTATTATTAAGGCTATGCTAAAGTTTTTTCTGTAAAGTCCTGCAAGTCCAAGGGCAGCAAAGGCAAGAGGATAATCAACCATAACCTGTGCCCAGTGAACTATATACTGATCTTGAATAAACTGCAGCAATCCATAGGCAGCTCCTGCGATGATTCCATCTTTATATCCAAATATATAGGAAAAAAGCATTATTGGAATCATGCTGCCTAGGGTTATTGTCCCACCCTGAGGCATTTGTAGAAATTTAATGTAGGACAACACAAAGGACATGGCAATTAATAGGCTGCCATAGGTTAGCTTTTTTGCCGACATCTTTTCCTTAGATCTAGACATAGCTAGTCCAATCACTACTAGGATAATAATTAATATCCAAGAGGTTAATGTTATTTTAGAAATGCCTTTAAAGATGTTTAAAAATTGCATAAAAAAACCTCCTTTTAGCCGACGCAAAAGGAGTTAGGCTTCGCTTCCCTTCGCTGGCATTACCCAGTTCAGGTTCTAAGGGTCGAAGGCTTTGCCTTCCTCTCAGCACGTGGCTCCCCTAGCGATCGGCAAATTTTTATTTAGTTAATTATATGATATACCTTTAAATTGTATGCGTCAATCATTCTTCATCATAAAAATCTAAAAAGGAATACTTTTGTCCTCCCTTTTGCCAACCTATTATGCTATCTAGATTAACGTTTTGAGCTGCCTTAAATATGGATTTTTCAACATCTTCAAAGTCCTTTTTAAGATTGTTTATAAGCTCCTTAATCTCATATCTTTTATTTCCAATCTTTTTAGCAGCCACCATGCAGGCACAGTTTAAAGGCCATATACCTGCATATTTTGTAAATTGTTCTATATAGCGCTCCTCTATATAATACATAGGCCTTATAAGTTCCATTCCCTCAAAGTTTTGTGCCTTTAATTTAGGCATCATTGTTTTAAAATTTCCTGAGTATAAAACGTTTAAAAGGATGGTTTCAATGACATCATTGTAATGGTGTCCTAAGGCAAGCTTGTTGCACCCAAGCTCCTTTGCTTTATTGTATAAAGCTCCCCTCCTCATCCTCGCACACATGTAGCAGGGATAGTCCTTTGCAATCCTGTCAACTACCTCAAATATTTTGCCGTCAAATATATGGGCTGGGATATTTAGATAATTTAAATTATCTATAAGAAGCTTTTTTATATCAGGATGATATCCGGGATCCATAACTATAAATTCCACTTCAAACTTAGCCTTGGAGTGATTTTTAAATTCCTGAAAGAGCTTTGCCATAAGAAGGCTATCTTTACCACCGGATATTGCAACTGCAACCTTGTCTCCATCCTTTATAAGCTGAAAATCTTTGATTGCCCTTACAAATGGAGAATAAATTTTATGCCTGAATTTTGTTATTATCGCCCTTTCAATCTCAGCTAAAGGTTTTCTTTCTGATTCTGGAATTAAAACAGGACAGTTGCTCTGGATGCTATTCATATAATCACCTCAACTACTTCGTATCTATCTTTATGTTTTCCTTCTATACATTCTTTTATATATTATATTACATTATATCCGCCTTTCAAATATATTTTTGTGATATACTTCACAATGCTTGGCATAGATTAAACTTTTAGGATATAATAATAGTAGGATTGTGTTACATTAATTTTACATATTCCCCCAAATTATTTTATCGAGGTGATTTTATGAAAGAAGTAAATCTTGATTGGGGCAAACTAGGCTTTAACTACATCAAAACAGACTTTAGATACGTATCCTATTGGAAGGATGGTAAATGGGATGGGGGAAAATTAGTTGAGGATAATATGATAACAATAAGCGAAGGGTCTCCAGCTATCCACTATGGCCAGCAGTGTTTTGAAGGTCTTAAGGCATATAGAACTAAGGATGGTAGAATACAGCTCTTTAGACCAGATCAAAACGCAAAGAGGATGAACAGCAGTGCAAGAAGGCTTTTAATGCCAGAGATTCCGGAAGAAAAATTCATCGATGCTTGTATTCAGGTTGTAAAGGCAAATGAACACTTTGTTCCTCCCTATGGAACTGGAGCTACATTTTATTTAAGACCTTACCTAATCGGAGTTGGAGATAACCTTGGGGTAAAGCCTGCAAAGGAATATCTGTTCTCAGTGTTTGGTTGTCCTGTTGGACCATATTTTAAGGGCGGACTAACTCCAGTTAATTTCATGGTTTCAGATTATGATAGAGCTGCACCCCACGGAACAGGTGCTGCAAAGGTTGGAGGTAACTACGCAGGAAGCCTTCTTCCACATGAAATTGCTGTTCAAAGGGGATTTGCAGATTGTATATATCTTGATCCTGCAACCCATACAAAGATAGAAGAAGTCGGTGCCGCAAACTTCTTTGGAATAACAAAGGATAATAAATTCGTAACTCCAAAATCTCCATCGATACTTCCAAGTATAACAAAATATTCTCTAATGTATGTCGCTGAACATTATCTTGGAATGCAGGTTGAAGAAAGGGATGTTTATATCGATAAGTTAGATGAATTTGTAGAGGCTGGTGCCTGCGGAACTGCTGCTGTAATAACTCCTATTGGTGGAATAGAATATAAAGGAAAACTCCATGTATTCTACAGCCAAACTGAAGTAGGTCCAATAACAAGAAAGTTATACGATACATTGGTTGGAATCCAATTTGGTGATGTTGAAGCTCCAGAGGGATGGATTGTAAAAGTAAAATAAAAGTCAAGTGCCAGGCACTTGACTTTTTGACTTTTTGACATTTCTATAATTTGCCATAATAAAATGCACCTCCAAATGTTAGTTTATTTTTGTCTAACATTTGGCGTGCACTTCAATTTGCCTTACTTTAATAAAAATTTATAAAACTAATGAACCGTCCCTATTTAATTCTTAATTTCGCAAAGCTATTATCGTTTGCTTGATGTGTTATTTGAATTTTTAATCCATAACTTACTATATTTCTTCCTAGATAAGGAAGTTGAGGATTTGTATAGTCCTTTGTATCGTCAAAGGATGGTTCTGTAAATATATATTCATCCTGTGCAATTCTTCCATAAACATTGCTTAAATCAACATAAAGCTTTGACTCTTTTTCTTTACTAAATGCTGCATCATGCATTTGATATGTTGCACTTGCAAAGGATATTCTTCCATCGTTATATTTCCATAATATGTTATTTTGATCAGCATCGACTATTCCTAAGAAACCATTCCCTGGATGGAGTCCATACCAGTTATCTGTATAGAATTCATCTACATACCATACAACCATTCCAGGATCATATGAAAACATTCTTCCAAGGGCACTATTGTGAGCAAGTCCCATATCAACGCCATGGTGGTTTCTCCATTCTACAAGATAATAATGTGGTTCATAGGTCAATCCTGTATCTTTAACAAATCCATTTAATGCAAATTTTAGTTCTCCTTCTACATCATCGAAGAAAACTACTTCTCCATCTGCTATAACTTTAATATCGTCTACGTAGAAGCCTGCACCATAAACATAATAATCAGTTTCATATTCAAATTTAAGTTCAATTTCCTTTCCTGCAAATCTTGATAAATCGAATACAGCATCTACCCATCCTTCTGAAGTTCCTGTTATTCCATAAGGAACAACAACCTCTGCGTCAGGATGATGTTCAGTTGTAGTTATATTCCCTTCGATGTATTCAAATTTATCGTTTCCGATTTCCCTAACTTGAACAGATGCAAAATCCCAACCTTCCTCTATGTCATACCAGGTTTTAAAGTTAAGTATAGCGCTATTTTTATTTCTCAAATCAATCCTTGTAGTCATATTTGTCTTTAAATTTGATCCATCACTTCCTTTTCCACCCCAATATACAAATTTTCCGCTATATGGGGTTGTTATAACATGTTGTTTTTTGGGAAGATTTATTCTAATAACCTGTCCTTCTTCGCTTGCCTGTCTTATTGTAACTTCCGCTCCTGCCTTAGGAAGCTTTTCTAAATCTATATCTACCACCTTTTGCCAGTTACCTCCATAAAAAGCTTGTAATATCTGTCTTCCATATGGGCTAATACCTGTTGGTTCTGTTCCTGGAATTTTACCAGACCAGCTTCCCGATGACATCAATGACCATCTTGAAATCGGCTCTGAAACAGGTGAACTATAGATAGTATCATATTCATCTGGTAACCCTAAATCATGTCCAAATTCATGGCAGAATACTCCCGCCGCGCCATCCTCAGGTTCAATAGTATAATCATATGCATAATAGTTTGTTCCAGGTATTCTATAAAGTCCTCCTAAATTCCATCTGTGGGACCATATCGCATTTGAACCTAAGCTTCCTCCACCTGCCTCTTCTCCAACGCCTGCATGAATAACCATAAGGTGGTCAATTATTCCATCCGGTTCGTCAAAATTACCATCACCATCAAGGTCATATCTATCCTCTTTGTCAAAATCAGCAAAGTTTATATTAGGATCCTTAGCAGCCTGTTGAAGGGCATGAGCTACCAGATATCTTGGTCTTATGTCATGGGAATTTCCGTATGGTGCACCGTAATAAGCTGCTTCCCTAGGAGCAGTATACCAACCTGCTACCTTGCCTTCAATAATCAGACTTCCACCAGACTGCTGTAAATAATATTGCTTCATAGAAATTAACTTTTCCCCATTTGGTCCTACATAACCATTGTCTCCAAATATTAAATCCTCAAAATGCTTTACACTGTAGTCCTCATAATACATGTCGGTTTCTTCAGGTTTAATTTTATTATGTTTATAGTCCTTATATTCGATAAGTAAAACAAGTATATTTACCTTTTTTGGATTATTATCTGGCTGGCTTTTTTCAAAGATATACTTATTAATTTTTTGTTTTTGAATTGATTTTAATTTTCTATCCATTTTATTAGGCTTATAGTTTAAATTTTCTTTAGCCGCTGCTTTCATGTATTCTAAGTAAAGTTTATAAGCCTCCTCATAACCTAAGTCCTTTGGAATTTTACCTTCTTTCTTTAGCATTTCAATTACTTTTTCTTCATTTGCAACTGCAAGATCAGAAGGTCCTCCTAAAGAAAAATAGCACTCTTCTTTTTCGTTTGATATTGCCCTTGCTGGTATATAGAGATTAAAAAGCGAAAAAATTAAAAGAAATGAAACTAAAACGGAAATTGACTTTTTCATACCCCACCTCCGGTATATTTTTTGTTTCTATAGATATTTATATTAGGTGGGATATTAATTTAATACAAAATTTATAAAACTAATGAACCGTCCCTAACAAATAAAACTCGTAACCTTTGCCGGTTATTTTATTTTCATCTACCTCAAAGGCGTCCCTTTGAATGCTTATGTTATTAAAAATGATTTTAACTTTAACCTTTGGAGTCTCATCAGTAAATGTAAGTTCATCTGTATTTAACATTATTAGTTCTTGTCCGCTGTCCTTATATTTATTTACAAGGGGCTTTACAAATTCATCTAAATCCTTTGAATATATTTCTTCATCCCCATTAAATATTTTTAATACTCCACTGTTATAATCATATCTTGCATAGATGCCCTTTTGTAATGTTGTATCATACATAAGCCTCATATCAAAGAAATAATCATATCCAGATATATTTAAGGATCCTTCTTCAGGTTTTCTTTGGAAGTTAAAATACAAAACAGGATAAATTGAACCTTGAGTGAAATCAAAACCAAACACCTTTTTCATTTCAGAAATTTCAAATCCCTTTGGAAGGTATTTTACATCATCAAGGCTATGGTATCTTTCAAAATAACTTAATATGCTGCTTATGGAAGCTTTATCCTTGTCATTTATATTTGATTTTGGAACTATTTTGCCATCCCTTAAAAGTCCATTTCTTGTTAAAACATTTTCTAGTCTTTTATTTTGGCTATATTTGGATATTGAAAAGCTGCTTAATGGACCAAAATTTGAAATCAAAGTAAATATTGAAAGTGTTACAGGTAAAATTATATTTATAAACTTTTTTGTAAAGGCAAAGTAGAGCATTATCAAAAATACCCAAATTCCTGCAAGGACTACATAGTATCTATTTTCAGTAACTCCATACTGCTGGATTCTAATTCCTATTGAAATAAACATCATAACGAGTATGGGCAAAATTGCCTTTGGAATTACAATTAAAAATATTTTTGCCCATTTGTTTTCTTCATAGATTGGAGTTATAAAGAATAGCACTGCTGCAACAATTAATGAATACCAAAGAACAAGGTGTGATACAATTCCCTGCGGGAAAGTTCTTGTTACTATTATCTTTACAAAATAGATGTAAAGTATTACAGTATAAACCGATAGAAGCGGCATTACAATATAAAGTATCAATATCTTCAAAAGCTTAGTAAAGTTTTCCTTGGTAAACTCCTCAAAATATTGAGGAATATTTGCAAGAAAGTAGGTTACCGCAAAGACAAATACGACCAAAATAAGGGAATACAGATATATTTCTCCTTTTACGTGTATTTCAAGAAGCCTGTCTATTGTAAAGAGTATTGCCGAAATTCCAAAGAATAAAACTGCCGAATATAAAACAGTTGTAAAAAAGGAGGATAAAACCTTTACAACATACATCTCGAAATTTTTTCTCTTTGGAAAATAAGGGATAAACAAAAATATAAGATAAAATATAAGATTTAGTGCAAAAAATCTTGACATGGTAACCATTTTAAAGTTTTTAATTGTATAATAGTATACTACCATGAATATTAAATCTAAAACATAGTAAAATATTTCCCTTGACTTGTTTTGCTCCCTTTCTGTCCAGAGCTTAATGCATAAGGATATTGCCATTCCAAGGGCTAAAGACATAGCAAGTTTTTTAAAGTTATCAGTTTTTATGCCTAAATTTCTAGATTCAATTTCAGTAATTGTTATAAGAAGGGCTGCAACCATTGTAGATAGAACTATGGTAATTGGGAATCTGTTGATGGCATTATAAATCGAGTTGACTATTCCTTTAAAAATTTTAGATATGCCCATAAAAATTCTCCTTTTCTTTTTATTTTATTATATCATACTATAAACTAATATTTAATAATCCAAAATATTGTATGGAAAATTTAAATCTTCATTACATAATTACGATTATAATAATTATGATTATATTGATGGTGATTTTAATATTCTATGATATAATAGGAATTAAAATTTCTTAATTAAAGATATGATTAAAATGAGGCTCATTTTGTAGTTAATTATGGTAAAAAGTTAGGGAAACAGAAGTGATGAAATTAATACAGTAACCTTTGATTATAGGAGAAATGATATCCTTAGAAACTCAAACATATAACCCCTTGGTCCTACCAAGGGGTCAGTTTTATCCTTGTAAAACTTTTGCAGCTGTTTCAGGTGAAACGATATTTGTATAAAATCCTGTTGCAATTTCAAATCCTGCATGAATTGAAATCCTCGGGCATATCCTTATTTGATAATGATGATATTCTACCTCATCCTTTATAAATTCGAAAAACATATTATATGCAACGTCTCCAACGTTTTGTATTAAGCTTTTTACAGCAAAATGCAATACTTTACTTAAAGCTTTAATTTCCAATTCATTTAAACCTAAGAGGCTACTTTTATGTTGTATAGGCACTATAGTCATTTCATAAGGGAAAATAGAAGCATATGGACAGAAAATCAAAAAATCATCATCTAAATAAACTATTCTTTCTTTGTTTTCAATCTCATCTCTTACTTTAGAACAGGTTAAACATTCTTTATGTTCCGCATAATACATCTTTTCCTTTTTGATTAATTCAACTATTTTCTCTGGCATCCTGTTTATTGCAATTATTTGGGAATGGGGATGCTCTAAAGATGCCCCTGCTTCTTTTTTGTAATTTTTAAATATTTGAATATACTTAACATCATCCTTTTGATATAATCTCCTACTAACTTCAATAAAGGCTTTAACTACCTTTTCAAACTCCTCAACTTCCATTTCATGAATGTTTTTGCTATGGTCCCTACCTTCTATTACAACATAATGGTATCCTTTAACTTCACCATCATTGTTTAATAT
>JAOAEI010000054.1 GCA_026416875.1 Caloramator sp. | reverse complement strand
TCTTAGACCTATAAGTAAATATAGCTTCCTTTGAAGAGGTAGCTTCAAGATCTAAAATTGGCGGTCTTGCTCCAGTAATTCTTTTTGTTACCTGCCTGTGAACATCATTCATAGATTTTAAAAATCCATAAAGGCTGTCGTGTTTAAAAAAGGCAGGATAATCCTTTGAAAAGGTTAATACATTATCAATTCCAATTTCCCTCCAAAGGGCTTCATAGGTCTTTCCTGAAAGTTTTGCTATATTTGAAATAAGTTTATATACCTTTTCATCTTCAACATCCTCTAAAGGTGAAAATATTTTATCCCTGCTAAATCCAATAACTTCAAGGGACTTATCGACGATATCATCGTTTGTAATTTTTCTACAGGTCCTTATCCATGTAGAAACTGCAGTTCCCTTCATAATAACACCCCCAAAACAATTATAACATTTCAGATAAAATTCTTCAACAAACAACAATTATCAACAAGAAGGGTGGATTTTTGATAAAACAAAGTTTATAATAAATTTGTAACAAAAATTTAAAGGGTGATAGAATGCTAAAGTTAAATTCTCATGATTTATTATCCTCTTTGAGTCTTGCCATAGACCTTTGTGAATATGCCACTTTTAATGAAGATATAAATAAAAAGAATGATTTTGGGGGTTCCACCTTTCAACATAAGTTTTTAAATCATTCTAAAAGAACAACATATATAGCAATGAAAATAGGGCAAAAAATTTCAAAGGATAAGACATTTTTAAAAAATCTTTTTATAGCCTCGTCTCTCCATGATATAGGCATAACAGGAACTGGTGAGCTAATTGAAGCCCATTTAAGATCTGAATTCATATTAAAACATAGCAACAATGGAAGCATCCTTATAGATAAGCTTCCATTAGATAAAACTATTTCTGAAGCTGTTAAATTTCATCATGAAAATTACAATGGCACTGGTCCCTTTATGCTAAAAGGAGATGAAATCCCATTAATTTCTCAAATAATTAGAGTTTCCGATGCCTTTGAACTTATGTATGACGAAAATATTCCAAACTTCGTCCAAAGGCAGTTTATTTTAGAACACATTAAATCAAGTAAAGGGAATTTATTTTCACCCTTTATTGTTGATCTTTTATTAGATGTTCAAGCAAAAGATTATTTTTGGTGGGATATAGAAAATATAGGAAATTTTCAAGAGATATTTGATTCTATAAAACCTGAAATAATAAGCACATTTACCTTGGAGGAATTAAGACAAATGTCCTATGTATTTGCTGAAATTATAGATAAAAAAAGTCCATTTACATATGAACATTCCACAAATCTTACAAAACTTGTATTAAAAATAGCTGATTATTTATGTTTTGATAAAGAAAAAAGGGTTAAATTTGAAATTGCAGCCCTCCTTCATGATGCCGGGAAACTTGCTATTCCAAATTCAATTTTAAACAAAAACGGTTCTTTGACTGACAAAGAAGTTAAGATAATAAAAAGTCATACCTATTATACAAGGTTGATTCTTTCAAAGATAAAAGGACTTGAGGATATCACAAACTGGGCTGCTAACCACCATGAAAAGCTCAATGGAAGTGGATATCCTCTAGGCCTTGATAAGGATAAATTATCTATAGAGGAAAGGATTATGGCAGTTTGTGATATATACGAGGCTCTAACTGCAGATAGGCCCTATAGAAAAGGCCTTGACAAGGATAGGGCAATAAGTATAATTCAATCTATGGTTGATAAGGGAGAAATATGCAGCACAGCGCTAAAATATCTTAAAGAAACAATATAAGGCACCCTACGGTGCCTTTTATTTATGAAGTATCGGTGATACTCTTTTATAGATAAGGATTGTTAGAAGGGATGCGATAATTCCCTTTAGCAAGTTAAAGGGTGCTATGCTATATACAATAAGGGAATTAACATCCTTTATATTTTTATTAACCTTAGATGCCCATTCTACAATTGCACTTATAGGAAAGCCTAAAACTTTTTCATATAATGGCAACAGCACAAAGTAATTCAGCAAGGACGCTGATATTACCATTATTACTACTCCTAATAATAGTCCTATCATTGCTCCCCTTCTCGTTTTGTTTTTAGAATAAAGGTATGACGCTGGAATGACAAGGGAACATCCAACTAAAAAATTTGCCATCTCTCCTATCCCTGCCGTTTGACTTTTGATTACAAAATGGAGTAGATTCTTTATAAGTTCAATCAAAGCTCCTGCTAAAGGTCCTAAGGCAAAGGCTCCAATGAGAACTGGAACTTCACTTAAATCGATTTTTAAAAAATCTGGGAAAATAGGAAGGGCAAATTCAAAAAACATAAGAATAAGAGCAATTGCAGAGAGAATAGAAATTTTGATCATTTTTGAAAGATTTTTTGACTTGATTTTTTCCATAAAAAAACCTCCCTTTTTTAGGGGCAAAGGGAGAAAAAGATACCAATACCTTCTCCCATCCAGACTTTAACTGTCGGCCCTGGAATTTCACCAGGTCAGCCTTTCGGCTCGCGGGCTTTACCGCCGGTCGGGAATTTCACCCTGCCCCGAAGATATTCTAAGGATATATTATCAAATTTTTCAAACAATTTCAAGAAGTTTTTAATTCCAATAATCTGTCATATTCATTTATTTTTATTTGTTTCCTATTGCCTTCTATTATCCCTTTTTCTTTTAAATCTGACAACATCCTTGATACAGTCTCCCTGGACATGTTTAATATTTTAGAAATTTCTCCTATCGTCATATCTAAATCAATAATTATTTTTCCCCCTTCATTCTTTCCAAAAAGGTTGACTTGCTCTATTAAAAAGTTAATGACAACTTGCTTGCTGTCTTTTAACATTAAGTTTGCCTGTCTTAAGTTTAAATTTCTAAAGGACTTTATTACTAAAAAAGAAATTAAATCTCTAAGGTCTGAAGAAAGCTGTAATCTTTTTTTAAGAAATAATGCATCTACAGCAAACACGACACAGCTTGTTAGGGCCTTATAAGTTGCAATTTCTTCCATACCTAAGTAGGAGGATAAGGCAAAAAGCTCTCCAGGAAGAACATATCCAACAGAATATTCCATTCCGTCAATATCCTTTTTAATTAAAACAACCTTGCCGCTATCCAAAAAATATATATAATCGTCCTTAAAGGCTTCCCTTGTAATTATTTCATTTTTAATATAAATAATCCTTTTTAAACCACTTTTAAGTTCCTTTTCTAATATTTGTGTATAGTCAACCCCAACCATGTCTAAATCTTTATTCATTTTACCCTCTCCTTTTCAAGGTTACAATAAAAATATCGGAAGAAATTAATAAAAATTAATAGTCCGGGGAAATTCCCGGACTATTCAACATTTTTCATGGAAAGAGCTATTCTTTTTCTTTTAAGGTCTACATCCAAAACCTTAACCTTTACAATATCTCCAACTTTAACTACTTCCATTGGATGTTTAATAAACCTATTAGAAAGTTCTGATTTATGGATGAGTCCATCCTGATGAACTCCTATATCTACAAACACGCCAAAATCAGCAACATTTCTTACTGTCCCCATAAGAATCATGCCAGGTTTTAAATGCTCCATTTCCATGACAGAGGACATAAATATTGGAGGTGGAAGCTCCTCCCTTGGGTCCCTTCCAGGCTTTTTAATCTCCTTTATTATATCTATAAGAGTTGGAACTCCACAGTTTATCTTTTTCGCAATTTCTTCTACTCCACCATTTTTTTCAACAAGTTCATCAATATTGGAAAGATTTCTCATCCTTACGTCATCAATAGAAAGTCCTAAAATATTTAATAATTTTTCGCATGTTTCATAGGATTCTGGATGAACGGCAGTATTGTCGAGAGGATTTTGACTTTCAGGTATCCTTAAAAATCCTGCACACTGTTCAAAGGCTTTTTCTCCAAGCCTTTTAACCTTTAAAAGTTCTCTTCTATCTTTGAATTTCCCATTTTGTTCCCTATATTCCACAATGTTTTTTGCTATGGCAGCGTTTATACCTGAAACGTATGAGAGTAAGGATACCGATGCAGTATTTAAGTCAACGCCGACGTTGTTAACAACGTCCTCAACAACACCCTTTAATGTTTCATCGAGCCTTTTTTGAGATACATCGTGCTGATATTGTCCAACACCGATGGACTTTGGGTCTATTTTTACAAGTTCGGCTAAAGGATCCTGAAGCCTTCTTGCAATTGAAATAGCACCTCTTAAAGAAACATTAATATCAGGAAATTCTTTGCTTGCAAGTTCTGATGCCGAATATACAGAGGCTCCAGCTTCAGAGACAACAACATAGTAAAGTTTTTTACCACTTTCCTCTTCTATTTCCTTTAAAAGGTCCGATATAAATATTTCAGATTCCCTAGAAGCCGTTCCATTTCCAAGGGAAATTATATCGACTTTATGTTTATATATAAGCTCCTTCATTATCTTTTTGCTTCCCTCTATATCATTTTGAGGAGCTGTTGAATAAACCGTTGCAGTATCTAAAAGCTTTCCAGTCTCATCCACAACTGCAACTTTACAACCTGTTCTAAATCCAGGGTCAAAACCTAATACTACTTTCCCCTTAACAGGGGGCTGCATAAGAAGATTTCTAAGGTTCTCTGCAAACACCCTTATCGCCTGTTCTTCTGCCTTTTCCGTCAAATCATTTCTTATTTCCCTTTCAATTGATGGTTCAATAAGCCTTTGATAGCTGTCCTTTATAGCCCTTTGAAGGATCTCTTTGTCCTTTTCACGTTTTATTATTTTCCCCTCAAGAAATGACAATATCTTTTCGTAAGGAGCTTCTATTTTAACTGATAAATATTCTTCCCTTTCTCCCCTGTTTATAGCCAAAACCCTGTGGGGAAGTATGGATTTTACAGGTTCTTTATAATCATAATACATTTCATAGGGTGAAGTTTCATCCTTTGTAGCTTTAGTAACAACAATGCCTTCTTTAAAGGTTATATTTCTAATAAATTTTCTATAATCGGCATTATCTGATATTTCCTCGGCAATAATGTCTAATGCCCCCGATATTGCATCATCTATTGTTGAAACCCCTTTTTCGCTATCGACAAAACCTTCAGCAATTTTAAAAATTTCCTCATCATAGTTTTGCGAAATAATTATATTTGCTAAAGGTTCTAACCCCTTTTCCTTTGCAATCGTTGCCCTTGTTCTTTTTTTAGGCCTAAAGGGCCTATATATATCATCAACCTCTGTTATAGTCTCAGCCTTTTCAATTGCATCCTCTATTTCCTTTGTAAGCTTACCCTGCTCTCCAATAAGCCTTTTTACTTCTTCTTTTTTGGAAAGGAGGTTTCTCAAGTAAATGAGCCTATCATAAAGCCTTCTTAATGTTACATCATCAAGGCCACCAGTAACTTCTTTCCTATATCTTGCAATAAACGGAATAGTATTACCTTCATCGATAAGCCTTACTGTATTTTGAACTTGACCGTAACTTATATTAAGCTCCTTTGAAAGTATGCTTATTATGTCCATTAAACCACCTCAAGTTTAAATTTCCTTTTTTCTTTATACATATCATTATCAGCTTTTAGGATTACTTCATCTAAACACTTACACATATTAGAATCGCAATATCCTGCACTGAATTTTACAGTAATACCATCTACAGTATTTGAATATAAATATTCCCTAAATATATTTATTTTTTCCTTAAGCTCATCCATCCCTTTAAAATTAATCACTGCAAATTCATCCCCTGCATATCTAAATACTATAGAATCATTAGAAAAATATCTCTTTAAAGCCATAGCAAAATATTTAAGAACTTCATCGCCCTTTTTATGTCCAAAGGTATCATTTATCCCTTTAAAATCATTTAAATCGATTATACAAAATGCAAAATATTTTTTACTCAATAATAAATTTTCAATAGTTTCCTCTAGACTTCTCATGTTATAAAGTCCAGTTAGATAGTCTATTTTTAATATATTTTTCAAATCATCCATAAGCTTTGCAATCTTTATAGCTGCCTCTAATTGTGTGGTTATATATTTAATTACTTTAATATCATTTTTACTAAAGGCATCTTCTTTTCTTCTGTTATCAACATTTATAACTCCAAAAAACTCTCCATCAACGTATATTGGAGCAGAAAGAGTAGCACTAATATCAAGACAATCATTTTCTAATAATTTTTTATAACTTTCCTTATGCAAATTTTTATCATCAAACTTCTTTGGATTTTTAATAACAGCAGGTTCAATAAGCTTTGTTGACTTATAAAAATAAAGCTCTTCCTTTTTTAAATTTACTCCTTTTAAAACTTCTATGTCAAATCCTTCTGCTGCCTTATATTCTAAGTAATCCTTATCCTTATTATAAATCAAGATACTTCCGGCTTCTGCATTCTCAATAAGGTCTAACGTATACTTCAAAAGTCTTGGATAAATACTATCAAGATTTTCAAAATTTTCAAGTTCGCTTGCAACCTTTATAAGAGTTTCATTGGTTTTTAAAACTTTAACATTTTGCTTTTTTAAATTGATAATTTTTAAAAGAAGAATAATACATAAAGTGCTTAACAAAATAATTAATAATTCCATAACCCCCCGACCTTTCTAGAACATATCCTTTTTAGCAAGGATATAGGTAACAAAGGCAGAAATACCACTAATTATCAAAATTACAATATAAAATCCATATGGATTTTCAGCAAAGGGAACCGGAACGTTCATTCCAAAAAGTCCAGATATAACTGTTGGGATAGAAAGAACTATGGTAATCGATGTCAAAAATTTCATAACTATGTTTAAATTGTTTGATATAATTGAAGCAAAGGCATCCATAGTCCCACTTAATATATTGCTATAAATGTTGGCCATCTCAATTGCCTGTTTATTTTCTATAATTACCTCTTCTAAAACATCCTGATCCTCTGGATATCTTTGCATTATTTCAAGCTTTAGCATTTTTTCTAATGTAATCTCGTTAGATTTTAATGAAGTTGAAAAATATACAAGGCTTTTTTCTAATGAAAGAAGCTGAATAAGTTCCTTATTTCTCATGGATTTATGAAGCCTTGCCTCAATAATATGGCTTGTTTTGTCAATCTGCTTAAGATAACAAAGATAATATGATGCTACCTTGTAAAGTATTTGAAGGATAAATCTTGACTTTTTAAAGGTATAAAAGGATTTAACTTTATTTGCAAGGAAATCATCAATTATTTTATTTTCCTTTAAACAAATCGTCACAATAACATTATCGTTTAAAACAATACCTAAAGGTATTGTATAATACTGTAGGGATTTTTCCTTAACATCCATCACAGGAATGTCGATAATAACTGAAATTTGATCCCCTTCTTGCTCAATTCTTGAACTTTCCTCCTCATCAAGGGGCGCCCTTAAAAATTCAATCAAAAGTCCTGTTTTTTGTGAAACATATTCAAGTTCTGTCTCTGTTGGATTAATAAGATTAATCCAGCATCCCTTTTCTATGCTGTCGCTTTCAAATGTTTGTCCTTCTAAGTTTGTTTTAAATATTTGTAGCATATTTCCACTCCCTTCCTGAGCCTATTTAGGCTCAGGAAGGCCTAAATAGGCTCTATGTTAATTTAATGCAACTGACGGGTAAATCTTCCATATAAAACACCTCATCACAAAAATAATTATCCATTTTTACTTTACATCATTAAAGGGAAAAAAACAAGTTGAAATTTATCCATATAAATTCACATAAAAATCACAGGGTT
The DNA here is from genome assembly GCA_026416875.1 of Caloramator sp. Taxonomy (GTDB): domain Bacteria; phylum Bacillota; class Clostridia; order Clostridiales; family Caloramatoraceae; genus Caloramator. The sequence goes on along the minus strand of JAOAEI010000054.1, from coordinate 3,643 downwards.
GTCAACATATTTATTCACAAACTGTTGATAACTCTGTGGATATTGGAATATAATAGAAATATATGTAATTAATGGGGTGATTTTGTGAAGAAATTAATAGGAGTAATAATAACTTTTTTTATCCTCTTCCAAACCATTGTTTTTGCCGCTCCCTTCAACTCCCAAAATGTATTTAATTTAATAAGGGAACTATCTAACGAAAAATATCGAGGAAGGTTATCCGGAGATATAGGAAATGAATTAGCCTGCGATTTTGTTGCTGAAAAATTTAAAAGGGCCAATTTAACTCCTATAGGCGATAACAAAACCTACTTTCAATCCTTTTTTGCCTATGTTCCCTTTATTAACGGCAAAGCAAGTTTTAAAGTGTTTGATAATAATAAACTTATTAAGGAATATATATACGGAACCGATTACAAAGAAGTAATATATGGCCTTTCTGTTGGCGGAGAGGTTAAAGGTAAAATTTATTCCGATGAATCTAAAAAAGGAAATATATTCATTGATATCGACAGACCCTTTGAATCAAACTCTACATACGATTTTGATAAAGAACTCTTATCAAAGGGTATAAAGGCAATAATATATATTTCAGATAATAGAATGGATTTTAAAAGCACTTATAAGTTTCAAAACGAATACAAAGATGGACTTGTAAAAGTCATTTTAGACAACAAATATTTCGATGAAATAATTAAATTTCAGAGAAAAGGATATACCTTTGAAATCAAAAGTCCTTTAGAATTTAAAAAAGTTAAAACAAAAAATGTCGTTGCAATGAAAAGAGCATTAAAAAAGGAAGGTTATCCGCTAATTTTTACCGCCCATATCGACCATGTAGGATTTGATGCAATAAACAGAATATATCCTGGAGCCCTTGATAATGCCTCTGGAGTTGCCTTTTTAATAGAACTTGCAAGCTTCTTGAAAGATAAATATACCAACAGAGACATTATATTCGTTGCCTTTAACGCAGAAGAGGAGGGACTTTTAGGTTCATACTATTTTGTAAATCATCCTCCTATTACTCTTGAAAATGCAGAATGTATAAATTTTGATATGATCGGCACTAAAAAGGATATTCCACTAACTGCGCTAAAGTCAATATATTCTTTAAACAGGAATGATTCTATTGATGCTTTTTTAAACCTTCATAGATTGGCAAGAAGCTACGAAGACAGCAGCGACCATGTACCCTTTAGTTTAAAAAATATAAGTGCAGTTACTTTAATCCATGATGATATAGATAAAATCCATACTCCCTATGATACAATAGGAAACATTAGCGTTGATAAAATCACTGAAGCCTTCTTAATTGTTGAGGATTTTTTAAAAACAAGGAATATTTTTATAGAAAAAAGCGAAATAATATATAATAGATATGTAGTTTATATAGTAACTTCAATATTTTTAATCTTATTTGTTTTGATATTTTCTAATACCTACAAGAAGCAAAAGTCCATATCATAAAAAATAGACCCGGAATATCCGGATCTATTTTTTATTTTCCATCTTCAAATATGCATTTATAAATTCGTCGATTTCTCCATCCATAACGGCTTGAATGTTTCCAATTTCAACTCCAGTTCTATGGTCCTTAACAAGGGTATAGGGTTGGAATACATAGCTTCTTATCTGGCTTCCCCAGCCTATTTCCTTCTGCTCACCAGTAAGGTCCTCAATCTTTTCCTTTCTCTCCCTTTCCTTAAGCTCGATAAGCTTTGCCTTTAGCATCTTCATCGCCATTTCTCTGTTGGAGTGCTGGCTTCTTTCGCTCTGGCAGGAAACTACTATTCCAGTTGGAAGGTGCGTTATTCTAACAGCAGACTCGGTCTTATTTACATACTGCCCACCTGCTCCACCGGAACGGAAGGTATCTATCTTTATATCCTCATCCCTTATTTCTATATCCTGATCATCAGTAATTTCAGGTAAAACTTCAACAGAAGCAAAGGATGTATGCCTCTTTCCTGCAGCATCAAAAGGAGATATTCTAATAAGTCTATGAACTCCCTTTTCAGCTTTTAAATAACCATAGGCATATTCTCCCTTTATTTCTAATGTTACGCTCTTTACTCCTGCCTCATCACCAGGTAAAAAGTCGACGGTTTCTACCTTATAGCCCTTTCCTTCTGCCCATCTGGTATACATCCTTAAGAGCATAGAAGCCCAATCACAGGCTTCTGTTCCTCCTGCTCCAGCATGAATAGTTAATATAGCATCGTTTTTGTCATATTCTCCAGAGAGCATCGTCTCTATTCTAAAGGCTTCTATGTTTTTTTCAAGGTCGTGCCTTTCCTCTGCTATTTCATCAAGATGAGAATAGTCCTCCTCTTCATCACATAGCTCAATTAAAACCTCAAGATCTTCTACTCTTTTTAAAAGGCTTTCATATTTTTCCACCTTGTCCTTTAAGGATTTTGCCCTTTGAACTATTTTTTGTGCCTCCTCAATGTTATTCCAAAAGGTAGCATCCTGCATTTTAGTTTCTAATTCTTCTACTTCCTTTTTAAGCCTTGGAATGTCAAAGAGAAGCCCCCACTTCGTTTAGGATTTTCTTCATCGGTTCAATTGCTGAATAGTGTTCTTCAAATTGAATATGCATCCTATCGCCTCCTTATACGTTTCTTCCACAACAATTTTTATATTTTTTGCCGCTTCCACATGGGCATGGATCGTTTCTTCCTATTTTTTCTGATTTTCTCACTGGCTGCTTTTTAACAGAATCATCATAGTTTGTTGATGTTGGCTCTGCTACCCTTTCCCTTTCAACCTTTCTTTCAGGCTTTACTCTAAATAGGAATCTTAATGTATCCTCCTTGATGCTATAGATCATCTCATCAAACATATTCATACCTTCAATTTGATATTCCTGCACAGGGTCCCTATGTCTGTATGCTCTAAGTCCTATTCCCTGCTTTAAATGTTCCATAGCATCTATGTGGTCAATCCACTTTGTATCAACGGTCCTTAAAAGAACAACCCTTTCGATTTCTCTAAATATGTTTTCTTCAAATTCCTTTTCCTTTTCTTCATAAGCTTTATTAATTATATCAGTAATTTTTTCTAGTATTTCATCCTTTGAAAGGGGCTCCAATTCATTTTCGTTAATTTTTACCATAAACACGTCTTCTATATATCTTGATAATCCCTTAAGATCCCATTCTTCCCTATGCCTGTCATCAGTTACATGGGCATTAACTATAGATGTAACAACATCTACGATCATACCCTTTATGCTGTCCTTTAAGTTTTCTCCTTCTAAGACCTTTCTTCTTTGGGAATATATTATCTCCCTTTGCCTGTTTAAAACATCGTCAAACTGCAATAGGGATTTTCTTATTTCAAAGTTATTTGCCTCAACCCTCTTTTGGGCCTGTTCTATAGCATTTGTAACCATTTTGCTTTCGATTGGCTCATCATCAGGAAGACCAAGCTTTGATACTATATCCTTTATCCTGTCGGATCCAAAAAGTCTCATTAAGTCATCTTCTAAGGAAACATAAAATCTTGAACATCCTGGATCCCCTTGACGGCCAGCACGCCCTCTTAGCTGATTGTCTATTCTTCTTGACTCATGCCTTTCAGTTCCTATTATCTTAAGTCCCCCAAGCTCAGCAACGCCTTCACCAAGCTTTATATC
>JAOAEI010000053.1 GCA_026416875.1 Caloramator sp. | reverse complement strand
GTATCCTGACCGCCTATATCTATAATTGTGAAATCTTTTTTTGTTAAATGAAAAACTCCCTTTGCATGACAGCTTATTTCCGTCACAGTCTTATGGGCATAAGGGACAGATACCCTCCCATATCCGGTTGCAACTACTTTTGCTTTTTCAAAAAAACCTTCCTTTTTTAATATATCTTCTACATTTTTAGCCGTTTCTTTGCTATTCCATCCAGTCGGTAAAACAATGTTTTTTATTATATCTTCTTCGTTTAATACGCTAACCTTAGTTGCTGTTGAGCCTATGTCTATACCTATATAAAACATAATTACCCCTCATTTATATAGTGTAAAAACCTATAACGCCTATTTTATTATCTTCCACTATCTTTTTTATCCTATCTTCATCTTCATCCTTATAAATTATAGACATGCCACAGCAGGTTGAAAGCTGCCGCGGCGTTGGAGCTATTGTATAACTTATCCCTTCCTCCTTAAGAAGGGATGCAAGTTTTAAACCTTCGTTGTAGGAGGGAAAAAGAATATAATTTTTCATGCTATCACCTTAAATCATTTCAAGAAAAGCTTCTATTCTTGTTTTTATCTGCCCTACATCCTCTGTTGAGTAATCTGTTTCAATTAAAAGAAGAGGAATATTCTTATCCTTCAACGCCCTTTCAACCTTTTTATATTCAACTGAATATGGCTGACAGAAGGATAAGTTATAATAAATTACACCATCGACTTTATATTCCTGAGCAAGCCTTATTATATCTTCTACCCTTCCTTCATTTGGAGTAAAACAAGCACAATTTATCTTCATATATCTTTGGGCTATATTTCTAATTAGATCATCGATTGTTTCTCCCTCTTCTGAGACTTCATTTTCGAAATATCTCGTTCCTGTGCAGGTTTCTTCAACTACAATTTGTGCATTAAGATTTTCTGTTATATGATGAAGTTTCCAGTTAGGAATAGCCATAGGAGTTCCTGTAACCATTAATCTCTTCTTGTTATTCGGTTTTAATGTGCTTACCTTCTTTTCAAGTTCATCACAAAGCTTTTCAACATTCTCAGTAAATCTTTCTATATCATCATAAAAAGCAATCTGTGAAACTAAAAGGGCATCAAGACCAGATATTGGAGATGGAGTATTTTTTCTAAGTTCGTATAATCTCTTTAATGCTCGTCTTTTTCTGTTTATAAGTTTTATAGAATTTTTTAAGTTTTCATAGGTTAATTTTTTTCCTGTTAAATTTTCGATTTCCTTTATAAAACGTTTTATTTCTTCTTCCCAGTCCTTTATATCCTTTTCCCTTTTCATCTGTGGAAGTTCCATAACATATGTTGGAGTATATTCTGCTAGTATTTCATAGGCTTTCTTTTTACCATCACAAGTCGTTTCCCCAACTAAAAGGTCGCAGGATTGGAAATAAGGACATGTAGCACTTATTTTAGCACCTACGAAGGCCTTTATAAGGGGGCATAAGTTCCTTGGAAGAACCTTTTCTCCATCCTCAATCCAAAATTGTGAGCCACCGCAAAGGCCAACACCTATAACTCCAAGGGCATTTAATATTTCATCCGGCACATAAACACAAAAAGTTCCAACAACTTTACCACCCTTTTGGCGATGATTATTAAGTTCCTCTATCCTAAGACCATGAACTTCAGATATGACAAAATTAAAATAATTCATGGCATCAGCTCTATCCTCCTGTGAAAGATAAACAGAGTCATAAAGTTCAGGTAAAACTGCACATAAAGCATCGTGCTTTTCAAGATCCATTTGTAGGCTTTCCCAAAGTTTCCTATAATCACCCATAAAACATCCCCCTATCTATGTTTTTACAATTCAATTATATCAACTAAAATATTCTAAATGTTTTTAAAATTTCTATAGATAAAATGTTAAAAATAGTTAATATCTATAATATCATTTTGGTAAAACATAGAAATGTCAAAAAGTCAAAATGTCAAGTGGCAGGCACTAAAAAAATAACCCCCTAAAACAGGGGTTATATTATTTTTTCTAAAATCGGCGATATGAATATTATTATTGAAAGGGTGATTATAAATACCACCGTAAGCCAAATTATTACATTTTGAAGCCTACTGTTGGTGTATTTTCCCATTACGGCTTTTCTGTTTGTTAAAAGAACCATGAATATAAGGATTACCGGTGATAATATACCAGCAAGCTGCTGGGTTGCAAGCATTATTGAAACTAGTGATAATTTAGGCATTAAAACTATTAGAGCGCTTAATATAATCATTCCTGCAAATATTCCATAGAATATTGGTGCTTCTTTAAATTCGTTATCAAGTCCCCTCTCAAATCCAAAGGCTTCGCATATAGCATAGGTAGTCGATAAAGGTATTATTGCAATTGCAAGGGCCGACGCACCAAATAAGCCTATGCCGAACAAAGCATAAGCATATTGCCCTGCCAAAGGCTTTAGGGCAAGGGCCGCCTGTTCCGCCCCTTCTATCCTTATTCCATTTTTATATAAAGTAACTGCCGTTGTTACTATTATAAAGAAGGAAACCAAATCTCCCCAAAAGGCGGAAAGATAAACATCAAGCTTTTCATATTTATAATCCTCAACGCTAAGGCCCTTATCTACAATTGAAGATTGAAGATAAAACTGCATATATGGGGTTATTGTCGTTCCTATCATTCCGATGAAGGTTAATATAAATTCTTTGTTAAATTCTATCTGCGGAGTTACCATCTGTTTAAACACATAATTCCAATCAGGCTTTACTATAAATGCAGTTATTATATATGAAAAGAAAACAAATGTAAAGGCTAAAAACACCTTTTCAATCTTAGAATAGGAACCCCTTGTAATTATAAACAAAGTAAGTGCAGCAACTAAGGGGACGGATATAAATTTGCTAACTCCAAAGAGCTCCATACTGGCTGCAATCCCTGCAAAATCTCCAACGCATACCCCAAAGTTTGCAATGAATAAAGTTAGCATCGCAAAAAAGGCGAGCTTAACTCCAAACTGTTCCCTAATAAGGTCAGCTAAGCCCTTTCCTGTTACAACGGCCATCCTTGCATTCATCTCTTGAATTACCGCAAGGCTGAAGGTGATGAGCAATAATCCCCAAAGCATTTTATAGCCAAAATGAGCTCCAACTGCCGCATAGGTTGCAATTCCTCCAGCGTCATTTCCCGCATTAACTGTGATAAGGCCAGGTCCTATAACACTTAATATAAAAATCAAATTTTTTAATCTTTTGCTCCTTATCTTCATGATGCCCTCCTATGCTGACCTTTTTAATATCTTCTTCCACCTTGGTAGAAGAACCTCATCAACAATATCGTTAAGAATTGCCATACCAACTAGGACCCTATCCTTATCAACAACAGGAACTGCAAGAAGCTCATATTTTGTAACAAGCTCTGTAAGATCATCAAGGGTATCCTCATCGGATACATATATTACGTTCTTTCTCATGATATCCTTTAGTTTTGCTTCCCCATCTGCTACAATAAGGTCCCTTAGGGATACCACGCCAACGAGCCTTCCACCATCATCTATAACATAAAGATAATAGGCGATTTCTGAACTTGGCTTTGTCTCCCTAAGGTTTTTAATAACTCCATCCACCGTTTCATTTTCATTAAAGGCAATATAATCGGTGGTCATTATGCTTCCTACGGTATCTTCATCGTAGTCAAGAAGCTCTTTTATCTCCTCTGCATCCTCTTTGTCCATCTTTTCAAGTATCTTTTCAACATGTTCTTCATCTACATCCTCTAGAATATCTGCAATCTCATCGTTGGGCATGTTGTCGAATATTTCCTTTGCATAGCTTGCATCGATGTTTTCAACAAGGTCCGTCTGATATTCATCCTCAAACTCTTCAAGGGTATTTGCAGCAAGCCTTGCATCGAAGGTTTTGAATATATCGCTTCTATATCTTGCATCAAGTTCCTCCAAAATATCTGCAATATCCGCAGGGTGCAATGATTTTAATTTTTTATAGGGCATTGAAAGGGTTATTCTATCTATCTGCCCTTGAATCGGTTCAACGTTATCCCAAATGATAAGATTATTACTAAGCCTTCTGCCAAACTTTGAAAGGATAAACTCGCAGGACTCTAATACTCCAAGCCTTCTTAAAAGACCCCTAAACCCTATATCAACCGCCACGACCTTGTATCCATCTCTAATTTCAGCAAGCCTAAGATCATTAACCCTTACAACCCTCTTTCCGTTTATATCCACAATCTGCTTATCCAAAATATCGTTTGATAGGGAGTAGTAATTCTTTTCCCTTTTGTATTCATAATAGTTTTCAACGATAACCTTATAGCCTTTATTGTCTTTAAAAATCCCCATGTTCTTAAAAGCGATTTCCTTTATATTTTTTCTATTTTTAAGCTTAATCCCTTCCACCTGTGGAAGATGCTCATCTGAAGTTACAATAATGTCTATAACTTTTCCAAGGTAGATATCATTTTGATCGTAAACTGGCGCATTTAAAATATAGCTTACAAAGCACCCTTTAACCCTTTCCATAACTCGTCCTCCTCCCCTTTTGGCAGGAGAACTACTAAAGGCAGTATGGATGAAGCAGTAGTTCCCCTACCATTTATTGTTTCTATTAAGTTGTAAATAATACTAGGATAAGGGCCACCCTCCATCATACCACCTCCTAAAGATATAATATTCTAAACATGGAAAAAATGTCCCTATAGCCATTATACACCTTAAATTAATATTATTCCATAAAATAAAGCTTGTGCTTTATAAAAATATGTGTTATAGTTATAAAGTATTCAAAAGACGCTTGCATTCCTCTTAGGGAATTAGCATAGAGTCCTTTGAATGAAAAAATTTTCCCAGGAGGAATGAAAGTCATGGATAAGAATTTAGTATGCAAAGACTGCGGTAAGGAATTCATCTTCACACAAGGAGAACAAGAATTCTACAAAGAAAAGGGATTCGAAAACGAACCAAAAAGATGCCCAGAATGCAGAAGAGCAAAAAAGCTTGAAAAAAGAAACTTTTCAAGATAAAAAGTAGCCAAAAGGCTACTTTTTTTATGCATTAATATTCTAATATAGAAACTCAAAAAATTCAACTAAAAAAGCCATAATAATCCTTCATATAACCATAATATCTTTTTCTTTTGTATTTAGGTGCTACATAAGCACCGTATAAAAATCCGCCTATATGAGCCCACCAGGCAATTCCTGCTCCATATAAAGGTCCTACCAATGTAAGAACCCCATTTGAAATTTGAGATATAAACCAAAGGCCTATATATATAAAAGAAGGAATGTCGACAAAGAATGGTATCCAAAGTAGCGGAATAAGCGTTGTTATCCTTGCAAAGGGGAACATTATAAAGTAGGCTCCCATAACTCCTGCAATAGCCCCCGAGGCACCAATCGTTACAACCGGTGAATTAAAGTTAAATAAATAGTGGACAAGGGCTGCGATAAAACCACTAACTAGGTAAAAAATTAAAAATTTAAAATGCCCCATCCTGTCCTCAACATTATCGCCAAACAGCCAAAGGGCCCACATGTTGCTTATAAGATGAGTCCAGCTTCCGTGTAGAAACATGCTTGTAAATATAGGAAGAATATATGACTGTATATCACCGCTTAAAAATCCTAAAAGGGATTTAGTAAGCATAAGTGGAATAAATCCAAATATTTTTAAAAACTCCTCTAAAAGATTATAGGGTAAACTTGTTTCAAATATAAATATAAGGACATTTATTATGATTAGGAAAATTGTAACAACAGGCTTTTTCCTGCTAGGATTAGCATCTCTTATAGGAATCATATATTTGCCTCCTAATTAATCTCGATTTATCTCCCACTCATCGCTACCTCTACACCATCTTACAAAATGCTCGCAATTGTTAAAAATTAAACTATACTTATTTTCGCCCAATCTCATCCTAGCCCTATAAACAACTTCTTGCCTCGAATATATGATTGGGCTATCTAATATATACACTTTTCTACCATCAGCAAATTCTTCATAGGTTACCTCACACACAACTCCATCGTCATAATGAATTACATAACCATCTCCTACGTATAGACCGTGGTGAGTATATATGTTAGGGCCTATTTTCCCATCAACAAATAAATGATCTCCCTTTTGTAGTTGATCTATAGACTTAACTTTTTTCCTTAAAGATTTTACAGGTTTAGAAGAACTCGCTTCTATATGATTGCGTATGGTAATTGCTGTCCTGTCAAGTTTTTCTACGGCTTCACCTAATTCAGGTGAAATTTCTTTACACTTTTTCTTAAAATCGTTTTTTACTCTTTGATTGCTGCTTATTATTTCTTCTTTAATATCATTTAATTCTTTTTTTATAGGCTCAATTACTGCCTCATTAAAATCATCTAAAATTGTTCTTTTACGTGGACCAAACAAATCTCTAAAAGTTTCTTCTAAATCATCTACATCCAAACCTGGATCCAAATCGAATAAATCCTTAAAAAACCCCATTTTTATATCCTCCTATAAAAATTTTATAAGCATATTATAACAATTAGTATGAATATTATAAATATTGATTTTTAAAATTATAGGGCAGGATTTCTCCCACCCTATATTATCGAAAATATCAATTTTTCATTTTCCTTCAGCCATTTCTTTTTGCTTTCATAGTCAGGTTGTATCGATTCTATCTCCCTCCAAAAGGCCTTTGAATGATTGTGGTGTTTAAGATGGCAAAGCTCATGAATTATTACATGGTCTATAACATCTAGCGGTGCAAACAAAAGCCTCCAATTAAGATTAATATTACCCCTCGTCGAGCAGCTTCCCCATCTCGTCCTTTGTTCTTTAACAGCCATCTTTTTATATTCGAATCCATATTTTTGACTGAATAATCAAGCCTTATCTTAAAAATTTTCTTTGCCTGCTCCTTATACCATTTTATTATTATATCTTTAACATGCTGCTGCCTTTCAACTTTATCTAAAAAGGAAGGAATAACGACAATTAATTCACAATCCTTCTTAAATGCTTTTATTTTGTCCACATCATCCACAATAATCTTTAGAGTAAGTTCATTCCCTAAAAAAAGAAGCTTCCTTCCAGTTTTAAGTTCATCCTTTTTTTCATCCCTTTTACTTTTTTCAAACTCCTTTAGCTTCTCTAAAATCAGCTTTGCACCCTTTTCAACAAACATTTCAATATATTTATCCTCAACAAAGGGCGGGGCAGTTACAACAACCTCCCCCTTTTTTGTTTAACCTAATAGTCATCATATTTTTTCCCTTTTTAGATATTTTATAATCAATCCTTTGTCCGTTGTAGATTATGTGTGGCATAAAAGCATCCTTTCTATATTTTTACTTCCATCCATTCATCAAGCACTTCTTTTTTTCATTATTATCTAAAACAGTAGCACAGCTTTCCCAGTTTATCCTCTTTATTTGATTATATCTTAATTCAAAAGGATGTTGTTTAGGAACAGCATCTATTATATGTTTTGCCTCTTCAATTTCGTTCAACGCAACTTTAACCCATACATCTTCTAAAATATCAGGTATCTGACCAAATAGGTTGTGTATATTTTCCAGCCTTGATGATAACAATTCATGCACCCTATCCTCAACGGAGTCCTTGTATCTCATGTTATAAATATATACCTCATCGTAAATTTGACCAATCCTTTGTATTCTACCCTTTCTTTGCTCTAGTCTTGTTGGATTCCATGGAAGGTCAAGGTTAATAAGGCAACCTAATGTTTGAAGGTTAAGCCCCTCGCTGGCTGCATCAGTTCCCACTAATACTCTTAACTCATACCTTCTTACCATCTGTTTTAATTCTTCCTTTGTTTTTTTATAAAATATTCCATCTATAAATACTCCCGATTTGTCTCCACCTGCGTAAAGTCCAATCTTTTCAAGCTTCAAATCCTTAGATAAGTTTTCTGCAATAAAATATGCCGAATCATAATATTGTGAAAATATTATGCACCCTCTGTCTATCCATTTATCATCGATTAGTAATTTTAAAGTCAATTCATATTTAGGGTCCCTAGATTGATTATTCTCTAAGCATTCAATAAATTTTTTTAAGCATTCCTGTTCTTCAACTGTTAAGTTTTTTATTTCTTCCCTTTCTTCATTCATCTTTTCAACGTCGTCATCTTCGTAATCATCTTCTCCAACCATATTCCAATTAGATAACATTTTTTCTGCCGTATTTTTGCCCGCAATTATCGTGCTTCCAACCCTTTTTAACAAAAGCGTTTTTAAAAATCCCCCGTCTTTTACTCTTTTTTGTAAAAGTGCGCTAAATTCTTTTGCATACCCATAGGCCTTCTTTAAATACGGCGGCAATACTATTGCCTCTTCTTCACTTTCTCCAAAGAGTTTTACTTCAACTTTCTTTAAGTATGGCTCATTTGTTTCAGGATTGATTGTATTCTCAAGAAAATCTCTGGTCCTTCTAACTATGTGTCTTATAAAAGGGTTATATAATTTAATAGTGTCGCTATTTGTTATACTTTCTAATTTCTTATAATCAGGTGTATTTCGCATTGACTCTATTACATCTATACTAAGGATAAATTCATCCTCCTTCATGCCAGCGCATTTTCTTATCATTGCAAAATTAATCTCAGCTTCGTTTCCAGGTGGAAAGGGGTCCCTAATCCAATCGATAATGCTTATGTCAAATTTATCAAACTCTTCATTTCCTAACAATAGATTTAATGCCCTCTCAGGTTGAGTTCTCCATTTGCTATACCTACTTCCCAAAACGCTATCATTTTTTTGAGATAATATCTCAAGCAAATCCCAAGCTTCAATAGGATGTAGCTGAACCGGCGTTGCTGTCGCTAAAAGCATACTTTTTGTTCTTTTGGAAATTTCCATTAAAAACCTCATTAAATTATTCTGGTTTGATTCATGGGCTATCGTTATGTCGTTGCCTTGATTGTACTTTTTCCTCCGTGCCCTATGGGCTTCGTCAACAATTACGCATTCATACTCTAAGGATAATAAATAATCAACAATAGGTGAATTGGCGGTAATCAACCCCTGAGATATAATTCCTATTCTCCTTGGACATTTCTTTATGCTTATATCCCCATTTGAGGGATATTTTAAACCATTTTCATCCACCCATTCCCTTCCTGTCCAAACTGCTGAAGGCATATCAAGAAGATTATTTAGTTCCTCTTGCCACTGCCATAGCAATGTTTTAGGAACAATAATAAGAATAGGTTTGTCGCCATATAAAGCCATAAGTTGTGCTGCCATTGCAAGCTGAACTGTTTTACCAAGTCCAACCATATCTGCCAGCACATATCTTGCTCCATAGGATTTTTTGTGGTCTTCAAAGGCAAGATTTATAAAATACTTTTGATGTTCCCAAAGTCCAAGTTCCCTTCTATAAACAGGCGATTCAATAACGGTGGAAGCCGGTTCTGGATTTTTTCTCCACTCTTCAACCGAATATATCACTTTTCTTTGTGATAATCTTTTAATATCCTCTATTATAAATTCCGAAAGGGGAACTGCAAATTGGCTATTCCAGAAAAAGTCAAATTCCTCCTGAACCCACTTTACAGCCTCATCTGAATCGTCTTCCCAGAGAATTTCATAGTTTAATCTCCAAGCTGAACTTGTTTCATTTACGCTTCCTATGAAGGATGTTTTCTTTCCATCCTTTAAAGTTATTACCCCTGCTTTGCCGTGTATAAGCCCAAAGACATCGTTTGGGATAACCTTTATTTGTAGCTTTCCTGATTTTAAAAGATTATATAATTTCTCCAACCTGTCGCCAGCATTTATAAACCTCTTCTCAGGCTCAGATTCGCACCATTCCCTTCTTTGTGCCTCCATTGCAGCCTTTGCCGTCTTTACATCCTCCCTAGATAACTCCGAATTACATACAACCCTAATAGTTCCTTCTATGGATTCTAATGCTTCTCCTGCCACCTCAAGAATAGAGGAGCTAAAATAGCCCGCTATTCTATCGTAGGCTAATGCTCCTCTTAATTTTTCATCTAAGAATGCCTTGTCGAGTTTTTGCCTTCTTGATGAATATCTATATATCAATGTACCACCCCATTATACCCCATCGTGTTTTATTAATTCTATCAATAGTTTTGCATATTTTGCCTCTTCTTCCCAATGCTTCATATTGTCTATATGCTCAAAGGTTGCGATAAACTCAAGTATGCTTATTATTGTATTCCTTTGACTCCAATAGCTTGGCAGTTCATTTTTCAGCCAGTTTCTTCCGTGCATTGTGTCCTCCTCTTTTATTGACAAATATATCGCAGCAAATACATGTCTTAGGAGGGAATTGCTGAAATTATCACTTGTCCCTATATTTCTCATAGCAAATTCCTTTGCCGTTTTAAGCCTTGCATTATTTGCCTTGGTGCTATATAAAAGGTCCTTATACTCCTTTACTCCAAATCCCCTTGCTATCTCCTGATATGCCGAAAGCTGATTTACACCGCTTTTTTCTAAATCCAGTCCCTTTATATAGAACCTCTCTTCAGAAGTTAATGTCTTCCATGTAAATGGGTCAAATCCCGTAGGTGTTAAGTAGTCGTATGCAATCTTTACTGCCTCTTGAATTATATTCTCCACCGGCGATACGTATCCTTTTTGGGCCTTTTTAGATAGTTCGTATTGTATATCTATATCCTCTATTCTTTTATATGAAGTCAATACCCTAAGGGCTGCTGCATAGGCTGCTAAGATGTAGTCTGCATCGTTAAAATTAGGATCATCCTTATCATCTAAATCCCTCATGCTGTCTATTTGTCTTTTTACCTCAAATTCTATTTCAGGATACAGTTCATCTAAAAAGGCAGTTGTATCGGATAGCTGTTTTCTTAAAACAAGAAGCACTGTTCCCTTTACATAGTTACCATCCTTAAGCCCTCCGGATTCCGTTTCCGTTGCAATCGTCCACGCTGCTGTAACCTTAAGCCCTGCAGCCCAAAGGATCAACGTAAGGTCTGCCCATACGCTAACAGCCTGATGGGTAAACATAGCAATCTGCATCCCATCATCCGGCATATGCTCTGCTAAGTTTTTGTATATATCTATCATGCTTTGGTTAAAATCCTCGCCAGTTCCTTTAACAGCAAGGGCCCTTTTGGAATCAGCATACCAATCAGGAAATATTTCAAGCAGCATCTTCTTGTCCCAAGCAAGGAAAAATTCGGATAGTTCATGGTAATTTACAGCATCGGCATAGGGTGGATCGGTAAGCCAGAAAGTTGAATTAACATTGATATTTCTTGCATCTTTAAGAATTAATATATCTTGTATGTGATTCTTTTTAAAATAACTATCATATTGAAAGAACCATATAGTTTTATATAAACTTAATGCTCTACAACTAAAATTAAATAAAGTATTCAACGCTTGGTTATAATAT
>JAOAEI010000052.1 GCA_026416875.1 Caloramator sp. | reverse complement strand
TCTCTACTATTTCTCCTTCAACATTATATGGAACCATAATCCTATGTTCTATTAAGGTTGTTTCTTGAACAGTTCCAAATATGTCTCCAGGGTGAACATAATCTCCTACTGCTTTTTTGGGAACAAAATGCCACTTCTTTTCCCTATCAAGGGCTGGAACATCAATACCCCTTGTTATAAAATCTCCTGCAATCTGCATAATTTTATCAAGAGGTCTTTGAATTCCATCAAACATCGCTTCGATAAGGCCAGGTCCAAGCTCAACGCTAAGTGGCTCCCCTGTTGTTTCAACAGGCTCACCAATACCAAGACCTGATGTTTCCTCGTAAACCTGTATTGAAGCCTTATCGCCACGCATTTCTATTATTTCACCAATCAATCTCTTATTTCCAACCTTACATACGTCAAACATCTTGGCATGTTCCATGCCTTCAGCAATAACGAGTGGTCCTGAAACTTTTATAATCCTTCCCGCCTTCAAGACTATCAACCTTCCTTCTTTGATAAAATATCTACTCCAACAGCCTTTTCAACATTGTCTTTTATTTTTTGGAGTCCGATTCCAAGACTACCTTGAACGCCTGGTATTAAAATAACTGCTGGTAAAAAGCTGTTTTTATATCTTTCTATGGTTTCATCTATTTCCTTGGCAATAGTTTCTGTTACGAAAATAAGACCATAGCCTTCCCTTGCCATACCGTCTATAGCAATTTGGGCCTCCTTGGCATTTTCAACTCCCTTAACTGTCATACCAAGGGATAAAAAGGCTATAACAGCGTCCTTTTCCCCGACAACTCCTATCTTATACATAAATATCACGCAACCTTTCCCTTATAACGTCGGGTGCTACGTTGTTCTTTTTTCCCGTTAAAACAATTCTCAATAGTCTTATTTCGTTCTCCTTTGCTATTATGTAAGCTATAAGCGGATCCGGTCCAAAGGAGACAAACTTAGAATTTTTAATAAAGTCAATCAAGTAATTATCGCCATATTTTTCAAGACTTCCAAGGTCATTTGTCTTTAAATATTCTTCTAAGCCTCCCTTTACCCACTTAAAATGTTCCGTATGCATTATCTTATTTGCAAAGGAATCAAGAGAGTCGTTAAAGCTATTGAGGAAATGGTCTATATCTATATTACCACCCTCAATAAAAACCTTTCTAAAAAGTTCCCTTTCTCGATCCTGAACCCTTATTCTTATAAAGGCCTTTATATTAGTCATGTCTATCATAATCTTAATAATCTTTAACAAATACTCAAGCTTTGATTTTTCAGCTATTTCAAACATATATTTTATTATCCCTTTATCAATTGTAATATCTATGGCTTGTGGATTTTTATTAGCTTTATATTCCCCAATTGCACCTTCGATGCAGCTTCTTAATATAGGTGAAAGGTCTCTAAAATTTTCGTCTTTTATCATGAATTTTAGAGAATCTAAAGGAATAGTTCCTATATTATATAAAAGCCTTTCATATTCAAAGCTTGAAAATTTAGCCTTTATTAGTGTCTTAATATTATGGGCATCATATCTTGCTGCTAAAAAGTCTACAACTTCCTTTGAAGGACTAATTTTTCTCATTTCAGAATATAGATCCTCTAAAGCCTTCTTTAACCCTACTTCAAAATCCCTAATATCATAATTAGAATATACTGTATCCTGAAGCATCCTTACCGCTTCATTAAAGTCCTTTGCCTCGATGAGGGCTTCAAATTTAGCTTTATCGAGCATTTTAGTTTCCAAAGCCTTAACTCTTGCAATGCTCTGTGCAAAATAAGTTAAATCCATTGCTTCCCCTCCTATCTTGTTAAATGGAGGAACTAGAAAAGTTGTTTTGCTAGTTCAGCCTCTAGCTCATCTCTTAAATTCCTAATTAAAGCTTCGATTGTGCAGTTTATCTCAAGTCCTCTTCTTCTTAATATAAATCCTGAACTTATATTTAGGGTTTCTTGGCTTAATTTAAGATTTCCAACCTTCCCCATTGTCATAAGTTCCCTGTTTATATCATATAAAAAGTTTTGATCAAATTTATCCTTATCTTTAATGGAAAGGACGATTTCTTCATCTCCTGTTTCAACATTAATTAAAATGAGCTTTTTAAAAAGTTCTCTGTATGAAGCAAGGTCCATGTTATTTATTCTTTCAACAACAAGCCTAAATATATTATCAATTGCATCTTGTTTTGCCTTTAAAACCATATCCCTTGCTTCCATTTTAGCCTTTGAAATTATTCTTTCCTTTCTATCCCTTCCATCTCTTTCTGCCTTTTCCTTGAATTCTTCTATAATCTTATCCGCCTTATGCTTAGCTTCTTCTAAAATAGAGTTTGCCTTTAAAGATGCTTCATTCTCTATGCTAGCTGCCTTTTCATTGGCATCAGATAAGAGCCTTTCCTTTAAATTTTCTATTCCGGCCATTTTAAGCACTCCCTCATATCTTTATGTTAACGATCATCAATATTGAAGTAATCAAAGCAACTACGGCATAAGTTTCAACCATTACGGCATAGATAACGCCATTAAACATCTTTTCAGGTCTTTTAGCAAGAATCTGAATACCTGCTGCTGCAGTCTTACCTTGTGAAATTGCTGAACTATATCCAACAAAGGCCATTGGAAGGCATGCCATTAATAAATAAAATCCTTGAGCTAATGTTAAAGGCTTTAATCCTCCTGTTAACAAACCTATTCTTGAAAGAACGATTAGGGCTGTAATAAAACCATAGAATCCCTGTGTTCCTGGGATAACCTGCAATATAAGTGATTGACCAAACTTTTCTGGATCTTCAGTAATAAGACCTGCAGCGCTTTGTCCTACTATACCTACCCCTCTTGCTGAACCAATACCTGCCATTAATGCTGCAAGGGCAGCTCCTAATAATGCTAAAGTTGCTCCACCATAAGCTTTTAAAAATTCAACGAATGTTGTAAAGTTTTCCATATTAACTCCTCCCTTATTCTACTTTTATAAATTTTGTTTTTATTTTTAAAGGCTCAAAGGCCTTTCCGCCACCTTCATAGAATTTACCAAAGAACTCAAGATACTGCAATCTTGATGTATGGACATACGTTCCTAAAATTCCAATTAGAAAGTTAAAGGTATGTCCTGCTATAAATATAAGTGGTCCAAATATATAAACTACTATACCCTTTCCTAAAAGGCTTATAAGAAGGTTAAATGACCATCCAATTAACCCTGATGCAAGTCCAAGGGCCAAAAGACGCGAGTAGGATAAAGCATCTCCTAAATATCCTGTAACACCATACAAGGAGTAAAACCCACCAAAGAACTTACCAACTAACGTTTTGTTTTCTCTTCCATGGGTCAGAAGTATTATTAATGCACCTAATATTGCAAGAACCTTTGCAATAGTTCCTCCGCCAAGGAACATCCATATAAGCCCTGAAAGGAGTATATACCATGCTCCAACATCAAAGAAGGCATCTAAAACTTTTCCATTTTTAATTAACATGTATGCCTTTGATCCTAGTCCAACATAAAGATGGACAATTCCAAAAATTATTGACCATTTTAATATCTCCATAGGTTCGTTAACTGGATCCACCCATAGTGGTTTAAGTTTAATTATACCTCCAAAGAAGCTACCGTAAAGAAGTCCAAATACTATTGTTGGAATGCTGCAATATAATATTAACTTTAATAATTTTTTAAGATCACCTTCAATGTTTGTAAATTTTAGTCCTAAAATCCCTACTAAAAGCATCAATATCCCATATCCAACATCCGCCATCATCATTCCAAAGAACAAAAGGAAAAACGGCGTAAGGATAGGTGTTGGATCTATTTCCGTTGGCTTTGGCAGTGCATACATTGAAGTTACAACCTCAAAGGGTTCTGACAGCCAGTTGTTTTTTAGTAAAACCGGTGCATTTTCAAATTCTGCATCCTCAACTTCTATAAACACGTGTTTAAATTTGTTTTGAACATTTTCTTTTACAACTTCTACTTTATCTTCAGGAACCCATCCTGTTAGAACCGCTGTCTTTTTAGTCAAAACAAGCTTTGATTTTGCCTGTTCTAACTGAACCTTAGAATAAAAATAATCATAAATTTTTTCTACATCATCGATTTTTAAAGCTACTTCCTTTGCCCTTTCTATTAATTTTTGATAATCTTCTTCTAAACTTTCAATTTCTTTGTTAAGTTCTACTATCTTTTCCTTTGGAGTTTTTTCAAACTCTAAATTAGTCTTTGTGAATCCATATTTTTTTAGAACTTCTGATACTTCATTATGTTTATCCTTATGGGCAAGAACTAATATGTTTACATCATTTTGCTTTTCAAATATAGTTTCAACATAAACTTCTTTAAATGTTTCATTAAGTTCCACTAGAAACTGATCTTTATATTTTTTATTTACTGTTCCAATAAAATAAGTAACATTTTTTAAATTTTTTAATTCTCCTTCTGAAACGTCAAGATTAACCCAATTCGAATACTGTTCAATTAAAGACAAAACTTTTCCCTTTTTTGTCCTGTTTGTATTCATCGATTCTTCAATGAACTTTGCAGCCTTATAATATTCTTCCCAATCTAAATGGGTTTCAAGCCTTTCAAATTCCTCAAAGCTTAACACATTTTTAGGAGTAAATATTCCCTTTTTCTCTTCTGAATATTGCTTTAAAAATTCATAGGTAAACTTCACTTTTGCAAATTCATATTCTACTTCATTTGAGGGTTTTTCATTTTCATAATCAATATCTTCTAATTCATCCTTTAAATCGATTATCTGAACTACCCCTAGTTTTTGCAAAAGTTTTAGAATTTTTTCCTTATCTTCCTTAGCACAAGCTAAGTTTAATTTTTTCATTTTAACTATCGCCATGGCTATTCACTATCCTCTCAATAACCATATTAATTGCCTTTTCTATCTTTTCGTTAGATATGTTTTTTATATTTTCGATAGTCCTATTAGCCTCATCATAAATAGGTCTTGCTTCCCCTTTACCTTCATCTTCAAACCTATTTATGGTTTCCCTATAAAATTCATTACCCTTTAGGTTTGCATCCTTAAGCATTAAATCATACTTTTCCTTTGCAGACTTTAATATATCATTTGCCTTCTGCTGTGCCGCTTTAATTATTTCGTCAGCCTGTCTTTCAATTTCAGCAACCTGCTTAACAACTTCAAGTGCCAAGTTATCACCACCTTTTATTTTAATGAAAATTAAAAAATAATTTACAACTTACATTATACTATAATTTTTTTAAATAGAGAAATTTATTAATATTGATATTTTTTAAAAAATTACATTAATCGATTGTTAAAGTATTAATTTATCGAATTTTCTTGTAATTTTTTTATATTACATATCGATGTAAAAATATCGCTTATCTAGTAAATTAATTACAAGGATAAACTTTCCATAAATGTAATCCCCTTTTATAGCAACATTCACTCTTGTAGCAAATATAGTTTTAAAATCTTTAACACCTAACTTTTCATTTATAATTTTCTTATTTGATTGTAAAACCTCTTTTATGTCTTTGTTAAAATTGCTATCAATTTTTATAAATTCCGGTAAATATCCTTTTTGGGTTGTAAATAAATAATCATGAACTAATAGGCTCTTTACTTTATCCTCGTCCGCAAATTTTCTTAAAAACTCAAGTAAAAGCTTTGTTTTGCCATTAAAATCAAAGTTAAGCTTAAAGAAATTCTCGCCTTCTAAGAACAAAGTAAACTCTTTAAAAAATTGGTAGCTATTAAATTGCTTTAAAAAATATTTGATCGTTATGTCAAACAAATGTGAATTATAAAATGTTTCAAAGACCTCTTCGAATTTTAAAAGAAACACAACTTCTTCAAAATGTATATCATTAGTTTTTAACACTTGATAAGGTGGATATGGTGAATATTTTATTCCATATTTTTCTGCTTCAAAGCTAATAGGTGACCCCTTAAGCACCTTTAAAAAGCCAATTTGCAGAACATCTGGTTTTATATCCATTACATCCTCAAAGGACCTTGTAAAAGAATTAAAATCCTCTCCAGGGAGCCCAACAATAAGGTCTAAGTGACAATGGATATTTCCCATATCTATAACCCTTTTTACATTATTTTTTACCTTTTCAAAATTCATTATCCTATTTATGTTTTTCAAAACTTTTTCATTGGTGGTTTGCACACCTATCTCAAACTGAAAAAGGTCCTTTGGAGCCTTTTTTAAAACCTCAAAACATTCCTCATCTAAAAGGTCTGCAGCAATTTCAAAATGAAACTTAGTTCCCTTTGAGTTTTCAATAAGAAAATTCCAAATTTCAATGGCTATCCTTTTGTTTGCATTAAAAGTTCTATCTACAAATTTAACAAGTTTAACATCATTATCAATTAAATACTTTAAATCCCTTTTAATCCTCTCCAAACTAAAAAAGCGGACACCCCTTATTGTTGACGAAAGACAATATTTGCAGCTAAAAGGACATCCCCTTGAGGCTTCATAATATACTATTTTTGAAGGAATTTCTTTTTCATAAGGAAAAGGAATGATATCCAAATTTGAAATAAGCGGCCTTTCTTCATTAAGTAATACATCGTTATCCCTTTTAAATGCAAGACCCTTTACAGCCTTCAAATCATTTTCTTTTCCAGATAAATACCTAAGAAGTTCTCTAAAGGTTTCTTCTCCTTCCCCAAAGATTATATAATCGATGTAATCATGCAGCTGAAGGATTTCTTTAGGATTATAGGAAACCTCCGGTCCACCTAATACTATAGTTATGTCTTTATTTATCTCCTTTAATATCCCACATATCTTTAAGGTGTTTTCAATATTCCATATGTAACACGAAAAGGCTACTACATCAGGTTTTTTACTTGCTATTTCGAGGGCTAAATTAAAGGGATTTTCATTAATAGTTCCTTCAAATATTTCCGTATCAAAATCATTTGCATAAGCCCTTAAATACCTTATGGCTAGATTTGAATGAACAAACTTTGAATTTAAAGCAGCCAATATTACCCTCATTTTTATCCTCCATAAGTTGCCTCTATGTAATACAAAATCTCATCATCATTTATTTTTAAAATTTTGTATCCATTTTTTAACAAAATTCTTTCCACATCCTTTGAGCTTAAAGAAAAAATTTTAAACCTAAAATTTTCATTTAAAGTTTCTATCTTATTATTTCTTTTAACTACCTTAATTTCTAATTTATCAAAGAGGGGTATTTTTCTATAATTAATATCCCAAATCATTATTTTAGCTTCGTTATTAAGGTTCTTTTTTAAATTCTTTAGAATACCTTTCAAATTTTTTCTTCCATATTTATTAATAGAAAGAAAAAACATCACACTATCAAACTTCCCAAGTTCAGCATTTAACTCTTTAACTGTTTTAAAATCCTTTTCATAGCCTTCATCAATATTTTGAATAATCAAACTTGCACCTTCATAACTTATATCTAAAATGTCCCCCTTAAATTCCTTACCGCTAATATCGATAAGATATTGTTTATCCCCCATAATATCACCTTTTTTTCCTTTTCTTTTCCACAGAAAAACCAAATTTCCCTATATGTTCCCCCGTGACACAATATTTCCCATGGTTATACATTAAAAGCTTTGCCTTTTCAAGGTGAAGTTTTCCTGTTTCGTCTATCAATTTTTCTTCAACATTAACAGCTACAACTTGAGCAATAAACATATGATGAGTTCCAAGTTCAATTATTTGTCTGACCTTGCACTCTAATGCTAAAGGGCACTCCTTTATTATGCTGGCAGAGACTACACTTGCCTTTTCCTTAGTTAAATTTAAAAACTCAAATTTATCTATATCTCTTCCCGACCTCACCCCACAAAAATCCGTTGCATAGGCTAGATCCCTATTTGGAATATTAACTACAAATTCTCCTGAATTTTTAATAAGCTCATAGCTATATCTTTCTGGCCTTACCGATATTGAAAGCATTGGAGGCTCAGAACATATCGTTCCTATCCAAGAGATTGTAATTATGTTTTCCTTATCCATATACTTTGATGTTATAAGGGCTGCAGGCACAGGGTAAAGCATCGTTCCTGGCTTCCAAGTAATTTTAGGCATATTTTTCCTCCCTCTGCTAATTTATATTATTTATTTTAGTCACATCATTAAAATATTTCAACATCATTCCTGCCGTTGTTTTCTGCGCCTGCGTTAAAATTTCTTCTGTTATTTTAAAATATCTTTCTTCTTTATTGGGCAAATGTTTATATTTCAAATAAGCTTCTATTGCTACTTTTGCATTTTCTTCAATGAAATCCCTTATTGAGTTTAAGTATATTCCGCCTCTTTCAATCTTAAAGGAATCATGCAAAAGATATGTCTTTATAACCCAAAGCTCATATTTTCTATGGCTGTCCAAAAGCTTAATATTGACATGCTGAGGAACCGTCATATCCTGAATGATGTGGCAGGCAGATCCAAGATAAAAGGCAGATGCATTAATTTTTCCTTCCTTATATAAATTAATAGCTTTTGTATAATAATAAGTTGCTTCCTTTAAGGCATTGCTTGCTCCATAAAGTCCCCTATTTTTTTCCGGGTTGT
Organism: Caloramator sp.; assembly: GCA_026416875.1. Classification (GTDB taxonomy): domain Bacteria; phylum Bacillota; class Clostridia; order Clostridiales; family Caloramatoraceae; genus Caloramator. Next base: position 2,937 of record JAOAEI010000052.1, on the reverse strand, counting down.
AAAAATGATTGCTGCTTTTAAAATCCTGATCAGCCCATACAACACCTGAATTTATATCCCTCATATATTTAAACAAAAAATCATAAGCCTCATTTTTGCCGTCATTTTTTAGTATTTCTATGGCTTGATTATTTATAAATTTGTGGACCTTACACTCGGTTTTAATTATTTTCTTTTTAATAGGATTTACAGCTTTTAAAATATGCTTAAGAACAAATCCATAGGACTTTTCAAAGGTTCCCATAATATCACCTCTAATTTCTTTTCAATTTATATTATAAAACAAATAAAAAAAAATATCCTCCTTTTCGGAGGATACTTAGAGGTGATTTATATTAAACCTTACGTAATGACTTCCACACCTCTATTATTTTAGACTTTATTCGACATTTTGTAAAGAGGGTATTTTAATATTTTTGTTAATAGTTTATAATATATTTGTTACAAAAAATTTAAGGAGGGCTTTTTATGGTAGACGAAAGAATAAAAGTTCTTGCAAGAAACCTTATTAACTATTCCTGCAGACTACAGCCAGGTGAAAAGGTATTAATTGAAACTATTCATCTTGAGCTGCCTCTTGTAACAGAGCTCATAAAGGAAGCTTACAGGGTAGGTGCCATTCCTTTTGTTACTATTAAAAACAGAACCGTTGACAGAGCACTCCTTATGGGTGCAACAGAAGAGCAAATGAAGATGATGGCTAAATATGAAGCTGCAAGAATGAGCGATATGGACGCCTACATAGGAATTCGTTCAGGAAATAATACATCAGAATTATCAGACGTTCCATCTGATAAGCTTGGAATCTACAATAAATATTTTTGGCATGAAGTTCACGGAAAAATTAGAGTTCCAAAGACTAAATGGGTTGTTTTAAGATATCCTTCACCATCAATGGCTCAGCTTGCTAACATGAGCACAGAAGCCTTTGAAGATTTCTACTTCAACGTTTGCAATCTAGATTATTCAAAAATGTCAAAGGCAATGGATGCATTAGTAGAACTTATGCAAAGAACTGATAAGGTAAGAATTGTAGGACCTGAAACTGATCTAACCTTCTCAATTAAGGGAATACCAGTTGTAAAATGCGATGGTAAGATGAATATTCCAGATGGAGAAGTTTATACAGCACCTGTTAAGGACAGCGTAAACGGTTATATAACTTACAACGCTCCTTCAGAATATCAAGGCTTTACTTATGAAAATATAAGACTTGAATTTAAGGATGGTAAGATAGTTAAGGCAACTGCAAACAATACAGAAAGAATAAACAAAGTATTCGATACAGATGAAGGTGCAAGATACATCGGTGAATTTGCAATAGGAGTTAATCCATATATAACAAAACCAATGAAGGATATACTATTCGACGAAAAAATCGCAGGTTCAATCCACTTTACTCCTGGAAGCTCCTATGATGATGCCTTCAACGGAAACAAATCAGCTATCCACTGGGACCTTGTATACATTCAAACTCCTGAATACGGCGGAGGAGAAATTTACTTCGATGATGTTCTTGTTAGAAAGGACGGAAGATTTGTCCTACCTGAACTTGAAGCATTAAATCCAGAAAACTTAAAGTAATTTAAAAGGCGCAATGGATTGGTTTCACCAAACATTGCGCTTTTTTATTAAATCAAGTATAAATCAAAAACAAATAAAATATTATTATTTATAGATAAATTATCAGGGTGAAGGATGAAGCTTAGCGATTTTTATAAAAACACCTTTATTTTGGTTTTGTCAAATATCATAACAGGAACTTTAACCTTTGTTTTTTCAATAATATTGTCGCGTCAGATAGGTCCAAAAGGAATGGGAATTTATCAGCTTGTAATGCCCCTTTATACCATGTTTTTATTTATCACAGGTGGAGGAATTACAGTTGCAGTTTCAAAGGTAGCCGCAGAAAAAAAGGCAAAAAGAAAGTTAAACGAACTTTATAAAACGGTTAATGTGATAATATTTTTTGAAATCATTTGGTCTATTTTTATTACATCCATCCTAGTTTCTCTAGCAAATCAATTTTCTTTATTCATATTAAAGGATTCAAGAACATATTACAGCATCCTTGCTTTTGCACCAGCACTTATTATTGTTTCTATATCTTCAGTTTACAAAGGAGCCTTTTATGGCATTCAAAGGATGCTAGAGCCTTCATTAATCGATATAATTGAAAAGATAATAAGAATAGTTGTAATGTTTCCATTAATTAATATATTTAAGAATAAAAGTTTGGAACTTAGCTGTGCATCTGCAATGCTTGCTTTGAGCGCTGGTGAGTTAACAAGTCTATTACTTTTTTATTTGTTCTATCATAAGTTTAAATCTAAAAATAAATCCTATGATAAAACCGAAAACTCCCTTCAGCTTCTTATAGACACACTAAAGCTTTCCCTCCCATTAGCTATCAATGGGATATCATCTACAATTTTCAGTATATTAATTGCAATATTGATTCCTAAAAGGCTCATGGTTGCAGGATTTAGCTATGAAGACGCCATATCAATGTTTGGTAAGCTCTCTGGAATGGCACTTAATATAATATTTTATCCTGCTGTAATATTAAATTCTTTAAGCATAGTTCTTATCCCATCTATTTCAGAATTTTTAGTTTTAAAAAACTATGCATCTGTTAAAAGAAGAATAAAAAAGTCAATCGATATAGCCCTTATTCTTTCATTATCAACCTTTATTATACTAAATAGTATCCCAGACAAAGTTTCTATATTGTTTTATAAAGATGATTCTATAGCACCGCTTATTAAAACTTTATCCTATGGTCTTCCTTTAATTTATGTTGAGATGATAAGTTTTTCCATATTAAATGCCCTTGGGAAGCAAACCCAAGTTATGATAAATTCCCTCATTCTCTCTATTATTGACATATTAATGATTTATATCTTCATTGCTCTTCCAAGCCTAAATATATATGGT
>JAOAEI010000051.1 GCA_026416875.1 Caloramator sp. | reverse complement strand
TGGCCAGATAGCTCAGTAGGTAGAGCAGGGGACTGAAAATCCCCGTGTCGCTGGTTCGATTCCGGCTCTGGCCACCAAAAAAGCAGCTTTAAAGCTGCTTTTTTATTTTTGCAAATAGTTTTCTATAAATTTACTTATAAACTCTTCCCTTTTATCCTTTAATTCTATTTCTTTTTTAAGCTTCTTTAAGTATTTTTCCTCGCTCCATTCCTTTCTTTTTAAATATCTTTTCTTACCTAGTTTCCAAAATCTATGTGGGATAATTAAATGCCCTAAGAATACCTCAAATTCATCTTTTTCAATTTTTCTAACTTCTTCATAAGCAGAAATTAAATCCTTCGCTATATCAAAATCCCATTCAATATAACTTTTATTCATAATTCTTCTAATGAACTTTGCCAAGTCATAAACAGGAAGATCATAAATAACGCTGTCTAAATCTATAAGAAACATCTTGCCTTTATCATTGATTAATAAATTTTGATAATAAAAGCTATCGTGACAGATTAGTTTTTCTATTTTTGCCCTTTTACAAAGATTTTTATATGAATCATTGTTAAATATTTGAAGAGCTTTATCGCAAAGAGTTAAATTGAAATCTATTAATTTATTATATTCTTCATCAAAGTAAGTCTTTAAAATTTTATTTGCAATGATGCTCTTAAATTTTAAAAGATCCTTTTTTATGTCTAATACTTTCTTTTCCCAGTTATTATAATTACTCTTTATTTTAATCGAATTTACATGAAAACCCTTTGATTTATTATGAAAATCAGCCAAAAAAGCACACGCCTGTTTTAAAATATTTATATCTTTAAAATCGCATTCTAAACCTTCTATCCAGCTGGTAAGGTAATAATATCTTTTATTATATTTTATTACATCCGCTCCATTAACGGTTTTAATATAATCAGCTACCCCATCAAAGCCATTGTCCTTTAAAAATATCGTTAAATGATATCCTATAGAGGCTTTTTTATCATTATGTTTGAATTCCTTCAAACAATAAGTATACTTATCAGTATTTACTTTGTAGGCGCTTCTTACCCTTTCCACTGATTTAGGGACTAAATTATAGTAATTTAGTAAAATGGTATTTATTTTTTTCAGGTTTTCATCTGTTACATATTTGTTTAGGTCTGATATTCTTTTTTTCATAGATTGCACCTTGAAATATTCTTTTATATGATTATATTTTTGTAATTAATTTTTTATACATTTATCAATTATGATAATATTACTTATGACTATTTAAAAAACTATATGCATTTATACATTGAAGTGCTGTTCCAATCCATAAGCATTCCTCATCAATATCAAAATAACTGCCATGGGCTGGGTTTACAATACCTTTTAATTCATTTCTGCAGCCTAATTTATAATATAATCCTGGCACTATTTTTGTATAATATGCAAAATCCTCTACCCCCATACCTGGCTTTTCAAGTTCTATTACTTTTATATTACCTTGCTGGCTAAATTCCTTTATAAATTTTTTATAAAGCCAATCATCATTAGAAAAGGACGGATAACTTTCTATAAAACTTATTGTTACATTTCCCCTATACATATTAGCTGTTGCCTTAGCGATTTCTTCCACTCTTTTTAAGGTAAAACTCCTTAGATTATCTCCTAAAGTTCTTATAATTCCTTCTATCTCAACCTTTCTTGCTACAGCATTTGCTGCTGTGCCTCCACATATTTTTCCTACCGTTATTATAGCTGATTCGGTTGCTGCAATCTCCCTTGAAATTATAGATTGCAAATTGTCTATAATTTTTGCAGCAATTAAAATACTGTCTACTCCATCATGGGGATATGCACCATGGGAACCTTTACCCTCTACGATCATTTTAAAAGGATTTGACGCAGCTGCAACTATTCCCTTTTTTACACCTATGGTTCCAACATCTAACGTTTCGTCAATATGTAGAGCATAAATTGCCTTAACCTCATTTAATGCACCAAATTCGATCATATCCTTTGCTCCACCATCAGTTTCTTCTGCTGGTTGGAAAATAAACCTAACCCTTCCCCCTAGCCTTTTTTCATATTTTTTCAAAATAATTGCCGCACCTATTTGAATTGCAGTGTGGGCATCATGACCACAGGCATGCATAAGTCCAGGTTTTAAAGATTTATATGGAACATCCTTTAAATCCTCAATTTCAAGTGCATCCATATCCGCCCTTAATGCAACTACGTTTTCACCTTCTCCAATCTCGGCAATGATTCCACAGTTATCAAATCTTTTATAATCAATTCCATATTTTTTTAAATATTCTTCAACTAGTCCTGCTGTAAATTTTAAATCTCTATCAATCTCAGGATTTTTATGTAACTCCCTCCTTATAAAAATAAGATCCTGTTGAATGTTTTTTGCTTCATCAAAAAAATTAATCATAATTGACTGCCTCCTCCAAAAAAGTAAGGTGATTATCTTCTATCTTTACTTTAATTCCAATGGGAATGGTCATTTTAATCCTTCCATGTCCAGCTTCTAATCCATAAAATACCGGAATATTTATTTCCCTAAAAAAGTTAATAAAAACTTCATGCAAGGTAAAACTTTTTTCATCGAGAGTTTCACAATTTGTAAATTGTCCTAATATTATTGCTTTAAGTTTATCAAATGTTCCACAATATTTCAATGTCTGAAGCATTCTATCGATTTTATAAGGCTCTTCGTTTATATCCTCTATAAATAATATCTTATCTTTAAAATTAATATTATATCTTGTTCCTATAAGGGAAACTAATACCGAAAGATTGCCTCCAATTATAATTCCCTCTGCTTGTCCAAAATTTATACATTTTAATTTTATTTTATACCCACCTAAATTCCCTTGTAAACTATCTAATAACATATTTAAGTTAATATCGTTAAAAAGATCACCAGTTCCCACCATCGGACCATGAAAGCAAATGATATTTGTTCTATCATAAATAACATTTAACAGCACAGTAATATCGCTGTATCCTATAAATATCTTTGGATTATTTATAACACAATCCCAATCGATTTTATCTAATATTCTAATCGAACCATATCCTCCTCTAAGGCAAAAAATAGCATCTATATCTTTTCTTTTAAAAAAATTATTAAAATCCTCAGCTCTTAGAAAATCATCACCTGCAAGAAATCCTTCCCTTGCAAAACAACTTCTTCCAAGTTCAATATTAAAGCCCAAGTCATTAAGTATTTTAATTCCCTTCATAAACAAATCTTTATTATAACATGGGCTTGCAGGAGCTATAATGCCTATTTTATCCCCCTTATTTAGCTTTTTAGGTTTCATACATCCTCCCTATTTAATTAATTCTTTATAGATATTTTCCTCGATTTCATAAAGCAATGGTATGTCATTGAAGCAGGATACACTCTTTATTATCCTATAGGCTGCCTTTAAATCATTTTCTTTTATATAAATATATGCTAGATTTAAATAACTATTGTTATAATTGTTATTTAACTCGATGGACCTTTTAAGGCATTCTTTGGCCTTGTCAAGTTTATTAATTTCAATATACGCAGTTCCAAGATTAAAATAAAGTAAATAATGTTTTAAACCAAGTTTTTCTGCCTTTATAAACCTTTCTATAGCCTCAGAATATTTTCCTTCTGCACAATAACATAATCCCAAGTAATAATAATATTTTTTCTTATTTAAAAAATAGGTCTTCATTGCTAAAGTCTTTGCCTCGTTAATCTTTTTATTTGAAATTAACTTTATTATTTTTTCGTCCATTAAAACTAAACCTCCCTATAGGCTTTTTTAGTAATTATTAACCTATAAGGAGGTTTTTATTCAAATTTTATCTTCCTCTTAAATTATTAGCGATCTGCCACATCTCATCTGCTGATTTTACAGTTCTAGCATTTAATTCAAAGGCCCTTTGTGTAACTAACATATTAGTAAGTTCCTTAGTTATATCTGCATTTGATGATTCCAAAAATCCCTGTCTTAAACGAAAAGCTTCCAATACTTCAACATTTTCAGCTGAATAAACATTCTCACCCTTTGAAACAAAAGAATCCTGTCCAATTACTTTATAAAGGTTGATTTTGCCTACCAATTCTTCCTCATCATCATTTATTTTATATATATTACCATCATAACTTATTCTAAACTTATCGTTTTCTGATAGATTATTATTATAATTTTCTACATCTAAAATTAAACCTGAAGGATGAACAAAGTTACCATCTGAATCTATTTTAAAGGCTCCATCCCTTGAATAAAAATATTGGCCTTTATTATCCTTTAATCTAAAATATCCTTCTCCTTCTATTGCTAAGTCGGTTTTTTTACCTGTCTCCTTTAAAATTCCTTGTGAAAAATCCCTAACTAAAAGGTCTCCCTTTGTGCCACTTCCCACGGAAAGATTTTCTCTATTATCAGATGTTATTGGAACTCCTAACCGATCAATGCTCTCATTTAGCACATCTAAAAATGCTACATCTACTCTTTTATATCCATTTGTATCTACATTTGCTATGTTGTTTGACAGAGCATCAATTCTATTTTGATTAGAAATTAATCCCGATTTACCATTCCACAAAACCCTTAACATGCAGCTCACCTACTTATTTAATACTTCCAATTTCATTTACGGTTTTATTCAATGTTTCATCCAGTGATTGAATAACTTTTTGATTTGATTCATAACTTCTCATTATACTGATCATTTCAGTGATAACTTCTATTGCATCTACATTTGATTTTTCAAGATATCCTTGCTTTATATCAACGTTTACTATATTCCCCTGTGATGCTGAATAAAATAAATTTTCTTTATCTTTTTTAAGACTTGCCTTATCTTCAAAATCAACAATCAAAAAGTTTAATTGATTGACATCTATGTTATCAGAATTAACTCTTATTGGCTTATTATCAGTTCCAAGAACATTTAATCCAGACGAATGCTTTAAGAATCCTTTTTCATCTATTAAAAATCTACCATCTCTAGTGTATCTTTTTTCATTGTCTTCATTTATTAATGCAAAAAATCCTTTTCCATTTATCGCAAAATCTAAATTTCTTTCTGTTTTTTCTAAAACTCCTTGTCCAAAATCAACAATCGTATCAGCAATTCCAACTCCAAGTTCCATAGTTCCTATATTTCTTTTAAAATTTTTGTTTCCTATTTGTTTATCCTTATTTTGAACAAGCATCTCTTCAAAGGACTTTAAAACAACCTTTTGTTTTTTATATCCTGGGGTATTTATATTTGAAACATTATTGCTTAAGTTTTCACTTTGGATTTGCCTTGTAATCATACCGGAAGCAGCAGTATACAATCCTCTTAACATAATAACCCCTCACTTTTTATCATTTTCAAAATATGCTTTAATTTCATCCGGATATCTCATTCCAAGTTCCCTTGCCATAATTTCTATCTTTTCCTTTGAAATATTAGTTGGTTTATAAAAACTATAAAATATTCCGGATAAAATTAGTCCTATACCAAGTCCTAAAACAAATCTGCTATCTAATATTATATCACAAATAGCTTTCCAATTTATTTTTTTGCCTTCATTAAGCCAAGCCTTAATAGGACCTCACCCTTTCCTAAGTTTAATTTTGAACTAATTTCATCTACTGTTAAACCAGCTAATGCCATTTCATAAATCTTATCATTTATATCCTTTTTGTCAATTTCACTTGTTTCTTTAACAATGGTATCTTCAATAATTATCTGTTCTTCTTTGATTTCATCACTTTTTAAATTATTTAAATTTTTTATTTCATCGTTTAAAGCAATTATCGAAAATTCAACATTTTCAATTCTACTTTGCATCTCCATTAAAATATCTTTTATTTCCTTTAAAGCTAATTTGTTTTCCTCTATTACAATCTTTTCGGAGATGATATTATTAAAATTTAAATTTTCTGCTGTTTTACAATCTTCCTTAGGTTTTATTTTTTTTATTAAAAAACTCAAATATATAAAAAGCAGACCTAATATCATTAGGATAAAATTCATTACAATTCCTCCATTAGATATACTTAAGCTTTTTTAAGTTTTCCCTCAAACGTATGATGGCTCTACTGTGTAACTGCGATACTCTTGACTCAGATATCTCTAAAATCCTTCCTATTTCCTTTAATGTTAGTTTTTCATAATAATACAAATTCAAGATTAGTTTGTCCTTTTCAGGCAGCATTGATATAGCTTCCTGCAAAATCTTAAACCTTTCTTCCTTCTCTATGATAATCTCAGGATGAGGACTATTAGTATCCTCAACAAAATCCTTAACCTGCATGTCCTCTTCATCTGATTTAAAAAATATCTCCTCTAAGGATACTAAAGATACATAATTTACATAAGATTCAATCGTTTTAAGTTCCTCTTCAGAAATACTCAATTTATCCGCTAATTCCTTGTCTGTTGGCTCCCTATTAAGGCTAGATTCTAATTCTTCCCTTGCTTGATTTAAAAGTGAAAGTTTAGTCACTGCGCTTTTAGGTATCCAACTTATCTTTCTAAGTTCATCTATTATTGCACCTTTAATTCTCAATGTAGCGTAAGTTTCAAACTTTATTCCCTTTGTAGGATCAAATTTTTCAATAGCATCAATCAATCCTATAATCCCATAGCTTACAAGATCTTCAAATTCTACTCCAGGCGGTTTTCCTGAAACAAGCCGTGATGCTATATATTTTACATAAGGAAGATATCTTAATATCATTTCTTCCCTTTCATCAAACTGTTTATAGCATTTCATTATTTCACCTCTATTTCAAGAGTTTAAGTTGTTCCCTCATTTTATCAAAGATAAACTTAATTATACTGTCCCTTGTCTTTTCATCTATATTTTCATATTTCATAGCTAGTTTAAAATTTTTGTTGTCAACTTCTTCAGTTCTGACAACTGAAGCCAAAACCATTACCTCATGGGGAATAGTTAGTAAAATTAAAACGTTATTTCCCGCATTAGCCCTTTCCTTTGTTAAAATTTTTATTCCTCCCCCGCTGATATCTATTGTTAAGCCCTTATGAAGTTGTTTATAATATAGTGCTGGAACATCCTTTAAATCAAAATACCTTTTATCCTGTGGCAAAATGGAATACTTAATTTCCATAGCAATTGGAAGGCGAAAATATTCTCTTCTTTGAACCTTTTCAACTACCTGTGGTAAACTTAAAATAAGCATTTCAATATTGTTTTCTTTTTTCTTCCCTAAAATTATAGCTCTGCATTTAGTGACATCCTTTTCATTTGGAACATAAAATTCTATAACCCTACCATGATGAGCTATAAAATATCTGTTGCCTGCAACAGGAGTATCGATAAGCAAAAAGTTTTCATTTAAATCTTGAACTTTGCTAATGAATGTTATTCCATCCTGAAGAACCTCAATCTTTTGTCCTATTTTAAGATTTACATTTAGCCCACTCATGAACCTAACCCCATCCTTCCAAGAAGTTTAAAGAATACATCTTTTATAGTAGTGTTTTTATTATCCTTCTCAATTCCAATAACATCTGAAGCTATCTTCATTATGCACATGCTAGCTTCTGCTTTTGGATACATTATAAGATATGGCCTTTGTTCAATTATTGATAAAGGAACCCTTTTATCTTCAAAAAGAAATCCTCTATAACTTATCTTCGACTTTAAAAATATATTAACAGCATTGCTTAACTTTTCAAAGGTTTCTCTTGCTTCTTTAATATTTCTTACCTTATTTACAACAACATTTATATTTGCATCTTCGAATTTATTTTTTATTATTTTAATTAAGCTATAAGCATCTGTTAATGCCGTAGGTTCTGGCGTTGTTATTACAATTACTTCATCCGAGATACCAACGAAATTTAATATAGTTTTTGAAACTCCTGCACCAGTATCAACAATCAAAACATCGATGTCATCTAATTTTTCAAATTCATTTATTAATTTTTCCCTTTGAGTATCATCTAGGTCAACAATATCCTTAAGGCCTGAACCTCCAGGTATTATTTTTATGTCTTCTTGTGTTACCTCTATTATTTCATTTATGCTTTTGTTCTTAAAAACTAAATCAAACAAGCTGTATTTTGATTTTACTCCATACATAATATCTACATTTGCCATACCTATATCTGCATCTAAAATTGCAACTTTAAGTCCTCTTAATTTTAATGCAACAGCCAAATTTACAACAAAGCTAGACTTGCCAACTCCGCCCTTTCCGCTTGTTACAGTTATTACTCTAAATCTATTTTTCTTTTGTGATGCCCTATTATTAACAAGTTTTCTTAGATTTTCTGCCTGATCCATCGCCTATTCCCCCAAAACAAGCTTTATAAGTTTTTCAGAGTTGGCCTCTTCAATATCATCAGGAACGTTTTGTCCTAAAGTTATATATGATATTGGTTTTTTACTATAATAAGCTGCTGTCAAAATGCTACCATAATAGTCTGTCTCATCAAGCTTAGTTAAAATAACACTATTATAATCAAGCATCTTATAATTTTCTACAATAGATTTTAAATCCCTTTGCTTTGTTGTAGCACTTAAAACCAAGCTTATTTTATCAGGTTTTATTTCTTCTATAAACTTCTTGGTTTCAGCGATTTGCATAGCGTTTTTACTGCTTCTTCCAGTTGTATCAACTAATATTATATCACAATCCTTCATCTGAGTTAAAACCTTTGGAATATCTTTAACAGAATAGATTACACTAAAAGGAATATTTAATATTTCTGCATAGGCCTTTAATTGCTCTACAGCTCCAATTCTATAGGTGTCTATCGTAATTAATCCAACTTTTTTATTTTTATATAAAGAATAAAGACTTGCAAGCTTTGCAATAGTTGTTGTTTTACCAACACCAGTTGGTCCAACAAATGCCTGAATCCGAAAATCCTTATTATCATCCTTCTTTAACAATTCTGTTATATATTTAATTAGTAATTTCTCAAGATTTTTTGTGTTTACTTTTCCGTCGTGATTTTCCTTTTTAATGGTCTCAAGTATGTCTTCAATTATTTCTTCAGGAACATCATTATTCAAAAGGTTTTCCTTTAGTTTTATTTTTTGTGATTTTTTCGTTCCTTTTGTTTCTTTATTATTCTTAGCTAAATTTTCTATCATGTTTTTAAGTTCTGCTATTTCCTTTTCGATGTCACTGCTAGCAACATTTTTTGAACCCTTTTTATCCTTATCATCAGCTGCAGCAGTAACCTCGATTTTTTTAGGTTTAAAAAATCCCAATATTCCTTTTTGTTTTATTTTTCTTTGGCTAACTATTACAGCATCATTTCCAAGTTCGTATCTTATCTTTGCCATTGCCTCCTGCATATTATCAACTATATATCTTTTAACAATCATATGCTCACCATCCCTAATGACTCTATTTGAACGTCTGCAGGAATTTCATTCATCGACAATACAAATAAGTTAGGAAAAACAAGCTCTGTCATCCTTCTAAAGGCTGGTCTAATTTTTGGAGAACATAAAACTACAGGCTGACCATTATAAAAATCGCTTATTTCCATTAATCTTTGAATTGCTTCAAATATTCTCCTTGTTGTATCGGGATCCAATGCAGGGTAAGAACCCTGGAAGGATTTTTGAATATTATCTGATATAAGCTGCTCAAGGGACGGATGCAAAGTTAAAAGCCTTATCGTATTATTTTCATCTACAAGATTTTTGCATATTGTTCTTCCAAGCGAGATTCTTACATATTCAGTTAAAAGCTCTATGTCCCTTGTATTGACAGCATGATCAGCTAATGTTTCCAATATTGTTACAAGATCCCTTATAGGCACTCTTTCCTTTAATAGGTTTTGAAGCACCTTTTGAACCTCACCTATAGATAAAAGTCCAGGTATCAATTCTTCTACAACTGCACTATAGTTTTCCTTAATATTGTCTATAATCATTTTAACTTCTTGTCTTCCTAAAAGCTCATGGGCATGTTTTTTAATTATTTCAGTAAGGTGTGTTACCAAAACAGTCGTTGGGTCTACTACTGTAATTCCTAATATCTCAGCCTCTTCCTTTCTGTTATCTGGAATCCAAACTGCAGGCAACCCAAAGGTTGGGTCAACAGTTTTTATTCCATCTATCGGGATTCCATCTCCCAATACATCGATTGCAAGATAATGATTAACTAATATTTCACCCTTACCTACAACTGTTCCTTTTATTTTAATTGTATACTCATTTGTTGCAAGCTGTAGGTTGTCCCTAATTCTTATAGGCTGAACAATTATTCCCATCTCAAGGGCTAGTTGTCTTCTGACACCTGCTATTCTGTCTAAAAGGTCTCCTCCGGATGAGACATCCGCAAGGGGAATAAGTCCATATCCTATTTCTATTTCTAAAGGCTCAACATTAAGATACTGCATAACATTTTCTGGCTCTCTTTTTTCAGGTTTTATCTCTTCAACTTTAGTTTCTAAATTTATCTCATTCTTATTATCCTTAGTTAAAACATAAGAAGAAAAACCGCATGCTGCAGCTAAAGAAAGAAACAGAAAATTAGGTAGTGAAGGAATAAGACCTAATATAGCTAAAATGGCACTTGCAATACCTAATACCTTTGGATAAGAGGTAAACTGCCCTGCAAGTTCCTTTCCAAGGGTTGAATCCCCTGCAGACCTTGTAACTATTATACCTGAAGCTGTTGAGATTAAAAGGGCAGGAATTTGGCTTACAAGCCCATCACCTACGGTTAAAAGAGCATATTTTTTCAATGCTTCAAGGGCAGGCAGCCCTCCAAAAATGGTGCCTATTAAAACACCACCAATAATATTTATTAAAACTATGACAACCCCGGCTATGGCATCCCCCTTTACGAATTTACTAGCACCATCCATAGCACCATAAAAGTCCGCCTCTTGTTGTAATTTCTTTCTTCTCTTTTTTGCTTCTTCTTCATTGATAATTCCTGCATTTAGGTCTGCATCTATACTCATTTGTTTTCCTGGCATTGCATCAAGTGTAAATCTTGCAGCAACTTCAGCTACTCTTCCAGCGCCATTGGTGATAACTACAAACTGAATAACCACTATGATAATAAATAAAATAAATCCAACAACATAGTTTCCACCAACGACAAAGTTACCAAAGGCTTCAATTATTTGTCCAGCCTGTCCTTGGCCAAGTATCAATCTTGTTGAAGATATATTAAGGCCTAATCTGAAAAGGGTTGTAATTAATAGCAATGTTGGGAAAACTGAAAATTCTAAAACTTCTGTTGTAAACATCGTTAAAAGTAAAATCACTAAACTAATAGACATATTTAGTGCAAGAAATATATCAAGAAGCCACGTAGGCAAAGGAATAATTATCATTAATACTATTAAGATGATTACGAAAGCTATTAATACATCGATATTTGCTTTTAGATTTTTATCCTTAAACATTTAGCCCTCACATCCCTCTAATGCTATAAACATATGCAATAATTTCAGCAACTGCCTGATAAAGTTCTACTGGAACAGTCTCATTTATTTCAACTTTATAATATAAAGTTCTTGCCAAAATTTTATTTTCAACTATCGGAACATCGTTTTCCTTTGCAATGTCTTTTATCTTTTTTGCAATAAGGTCCGCACCCTTTGCAACAACAATTGGTGCTAAGTCCCTATTCCTTTCATATTTTATTGCAACAGCAAAATGGGTAGGGTTTGTTACAACAACCGTAGCCTTTGGAACCTCATGCATCATTCTTTTCATTGCCATTTCCC
>JAOAEI010000050.1 GCA_026416875.1 Caloramator sp. | reverse complement strand
GAACAATATGATCCTCTACTCCATTTAGAGCAATATTGCCATAATATTCTATCCAATTAAAACTGCTGGATTGAATATCAGGAATGATTTGTTTTACAGTCTTTCCTAAAACATCCTGTCTTTTTAGTCCAGTAAGCTCTTCAAATGCCGTGTTTACATAGATATATTCATAGTCTATGGGCTTATTATTCTCATCTAAAATAATTTTGTGGTAAGCAAAGGCATTCTGCATCTTATCAATAAGCTTTAAAATAACAGAATCTATCTCCATCCCCTGACACCTCTTAAATTAAGGATTTTACACAAATTTTATTATATATAATAAATTCTAAAATTTTCAATTAAATTTATATGTAAGTGTAATAAAAAAATTTATTAAATTTCAGCAATGTTCTACATAGTCCGTATAAACCAAGCCGGATAGCTTGCATTATAATGCAATTTTATCATATTTACATCCCACATAGTCCATATAAAACAAAAACAAACCCGAATTTTATCATTTAATAAATGATGATTTACATCCCACATAGTCCATATAAAACAAACCTAAAAGTTTTGTTTATATCAGCAACGTTCCAATTTACATCCCACATAGTCCATATAAAACAAAGTGACGGATCAGCTCTGGAAGTTGTGCAGCACATAATTTACATCCCACATAGTCCATATAAAACCTTTTATCCTGCCTTGCATCGGGATTCCTATTAAGCATTTACATCCCACATAGTCCATATAAAACCCTTTGTGTCCTTTCAATTATCCTTTCTTTTTCCCTATTTACATCCCACATAGTCCATATAAAACTGATTATGTTGAAATGAAAAAAAGAAATAAGAATTTATTTACATCCCACATAGTCCATATAAAACAAAATAAATTTGTTTCTAAATATAGAATGATTGTTACATTTACATCCCACATAGTCCATATAAAACTTAAAACTTTTGATAGGATAAAACGAGGATTAGACTTATTTACATCCCACATAGTCCATATAAAACCCAAGCCATTCACGTGGAACAGTTAAATAAGTGCTGATTTACATCCCACATAGTCCATATAAAACTTTGCAGATGCGTATTTGAAGATAAAAAACATGAGATTTACATCCCACATAGTCCATATAAAACTCGGTTAGTTTTGTGAGCGCTACTTCTATTGTTTGCGCAATTTACATCCCACATAGTCCATATAAAACCTGCCTATAAGCTCCACCTTTTGCTCGTTTATATGCAATTTACATCCCACATAGTCCATATAAAACATGGCTTTTTGTCGTCTTTTACCTGTTAGCGGATCTGATTTACATCCCACATAGTCCATATAAAACAAGTGTTGCTTTGCAAGATAAGATGGTAATTGTTACATTTACATCCCACATAGTCCATATAAAACGTAATTGTTACTGGTGTATTGTTAAGTTTAATTGCATTTACATCCCACATAGTCCATATAAAACATTAGCTAATGTTTTTAATGTTTCCGTTGATTACCTCCTATTTACATCCCACATAGTCCATATAAAACCAGAGCTTTTATTTTTTTTAAAGTGTTGTAGTATCTATATATTTACATCCCACATAGTCCATATAAAACGTTGGTATGGTGATGAAGTAACTCCAAAACAATTCAATTTACATCCCACATAGTCCATATAAAACAGAGTTACTATGCCAAGAATGTCATAATAAAGAACAATTTACATCCCACATAGTCCATATAAAACAGACAAGATAATATATTTTGGAGATTTCAAAAAGGTAGTATTTACATCCCACATAGTCCATATAAAACCCATCACCCACCTAATGATGTCTTCCCCTTTTGCCTTATTTACATCCCACATAGTCCATATAAAACTAATGATTATGTTGAAATGAAAAAAAGAAATAAAAGTTATTTACATCCCACATAGTCCATATAAAACAAGAAAAAGAGTAAAAGACTTAACTCCAAAGAAAACATTTACATCCCACATAGTCCATATAAAACATGACTTATGATGAAGCAGTTCAATATCTTAACAAGAATTTACATCCCACATAGTCCATATAAAACGTTGCAAGAAAAAATGGTAAATCAACTTTACTCTCATTTACATCCCACATAGTCCATATAAAACTGTTATTCAGGAAGAACTAACGCAGAAGATGATTCAATTTACATCCCACATAGTCCATATAAAACTCATTCTTGCATGTTCTTTGCTTGCAACTATCTCTTTCCATTTACATCCCACATAGTCCATATAAAACATGAAGAAAGAGAAAGAATTGCAAAAGACAGCATATTTACATCCCACATAGTCCATATAAAACCATACGTTGTTTCGTATTCCATTACCTTACCCCCTTTGATTTACATCCCACATAGTCCATATAAAACTTAAGTAAACTTATAAACTTCATTGCTTTCTCAAGTTATTTACATCCCACATAGTCCATATAAAACATTAGCTAATGTTTTTAATGTTTCCGTTGATTACCTCCTATTTACATCCCACATAGTCCATATAAAACCTTTGCAGATGCGTATTTGAAGATAAAAAACATGAGATTTACATCCCACATAGTCCATATAAAACTTGTAGTAATAAGAGCTCTGAAAAATGCATTTAATTAAAAAATTTACATCCCACATAGTCCATATAAAACCTTATGGGATTTTCAAGCCTTTTTTTTATGCAATATTTTATTTACATCCCACATAGTCCATATAAAACGAATTTCCTCTTGAATCAGAAGAAAAACTTGAGCAAAATTTACATCCCACATAGTCCATATAAAACGAAAAGAATTTGGTTTCAACTGCTTGCAAAATTCCAAATTTACATCCCACATAGTCCATATAAAACTCTACTAAGACATACACAACAGCAGAGTACTGCTCAATTTACATCCCACATAGTCCATATAAAACTCAACATTCCAATGCTTGCAAAAGGGACAAACTACTTCAGATTTACATCCCACATAGTCCATATAAAACGAAGATATTGGACTAAATATCACTATATAATAGCGATTTACATCCCACATAGTCCATATAAAACGTTGTTTAAAGATATTGTTTAAGATATTGTTTAGATGCGATTTACATCCCACATAGTCCATATAAAACATACAAGTGAGATTCCTGACGTAATTAAAATTGATGTGTGATTTACATCCCACATAGTCCATATAAAACAATTATATGATATGCTTTATGATTATAGTGAACGTCTATTTACATCCCACATAGTCCATATAAAACTAAGAATTTTCTTTTTTAAAAAGAGAAAAAATTAAAAACATTTACATCCCACATAGTCCATATAAAACTCTGATGATGTCTTATTGATTATATCCTCAAAATTGTCATTTACATCCCACATAGTCCATATAAAACATGGCATAATATGAATTTATATGCGCAAAGAAATGTGTCATTTACATCCCACATAGTCCATATAAAACCCTATTTATGCATATACAATAGCTCTTTATATGTTCTGGCTTTGATAAATATCCATAATAGTAAAAATTATTATTTTTTGCAGCAAAGGGGAGATTGTGTAAATTGATGTTATAATCGAATAGTATTTAAATTAGATTATTTAAGCAATTAAATAGCTTTTTTCTAAAATGAGGTTCGCTGCAGTTATATAAATATATCTTCGTAGCTTTTTACGATTCCCATTATATCCTTTTTAACCTGTGATGGGAAGTTTATTCTATACACATAAATAGAATCCTCTTCTTTTTTAATGATTCGGCTTACTTCAAATAAACACTTCTGCAATTTTCCTTCACTAATTTCACCTTCAAAAACTGAGTTTTGGGTCCACATAAGATATTGTTTTAATTTTTTCCTGACTTTATTAACCCTTTTTTCTCCTACATCATAAGTAATAATAACAAACATTTTACCACCATGCCTTCAAAGGTTTATAAATTTCATCACCTAAAAAATGCTTTATCAACTTATAACATTCAAGCAGTATGAAACCTTTGTAAGAAACGCTCCTATTTAGTTTTCTATGTTTAATAGTTGTATGAAGTTTCTCTTCATATTCCTTTATAAACTTTTTCTTGCCACTATCGTTCAAAAAACAAAAATCTTCTTCATATTCAAAATCATCCTTTGTTATTATTCTGTTATTAATAAGTCTAAAAATCACTGGATCTACTATTAATGGCTTAAAAATTTCTGCAATGTCAAGACTTAATGAAAATCTTTTTGTTGAAGGCTCATGAAGATAGCTTATAGTAGGATCAAGCTGAGTTTTATAAATTTCTCCTAAAACAGTAGTATACATTTGCATATTCCCAAAAGATATCAAAGCATTAACAGGATCCTTAGGAGGTCTTTTTTCCCTAGATTCAAAACCAAAATCACTTTTCAAAATTTTATTAAAGGCCGAATAATAGGTTTTTCTTATTCTTCCTTCACATCCCATAAGTTCATCTATATCCTTAGCCGTTTTTATATTTTCTCGCTCTCGATTTATTTTATCTATTTCCTCTTCTGTGTCTTGATACTCCTTTAAATTCCTAACAATATGAAATGCGGCACTTTCGACAAAACATTTTGCCAAAAATAATCTTCTTTCAAAATCTGAATAGTTCTCTGCCTGCTTTACAATTAAAAATCCTGATACATTTTTCTTTTTAGGATAAAAACTTCCAACATAATAACCATAATAATTATAAAAATTTATTATTGATCCATGAGATGCAACGAAACTCAAAAATTTGTTGTTTAAATCAACTTCTCCAAATACGTGTATTTTTTCAACTGTCTCAATTGGAATAAGTTTTAAATTTCCTTCAGCATCTTCAAAATAAATAGTATTTTCCTTTCTCCTCAATCTTCCATTTGAAAATATATAATAATCCTTATTCATATCAATCAACCTCACCGCAATAGCAAAGTTCATAATAGGAACATTTTTTGCAATAGGGCAACTTTTCTGCTTTAGGAGGCTTTTCTAACTTTAAAATATCTTTGATATCCCTTAAAGCCTTTATTACTTCCCTTTCAGCTTCTTCATCTAATTTTATAAACTCCCTTCTTTTTTCTTTTACATAATTTATAACCCCAACCTTTTCTATTCCCATACTTTTTAAATAATATAGGTAATACAAAAGCTGCATTCTATCAGCCATATGCATCTTGCTTGTTATTTTAACTTCCCTTACATATTCATCTTCTACTATATCTATCTTTAAAAGATCGTCTACCATAATTTCCCTAGTTTCAATCCTTGGATAAGAACTTTCATGGAGTAATTTTCCTTGTAGCACTCTATCGCTTTTGTCCTCCATCGTAATACCCTTTGAAAAAAGCCAAAGCTTTCTTTTGCATACAAAGTAATAATTTACCTTTATACCTTGAACTTTAAATTCCTCTAAATTAAACTCCATGATATCACCTTTATATAAAATTAGTTACCTCTTCACCAATGTGAAGTCCAATTTTATCATCATATTTATAATTAACAATAAAAATTCCATTTATCTTACTTTCAATTAAATTATTTTTTACCCTATAATAAGGAACATCCATAGTAAGCTGTTTTATATCAATTAGTTTATCTCTTTTCGCTTTATAATCCTTCTCATTAAAGTATGCTTCAATTAAAGTTATATTCCTATCATAAATTTCCTTTGGAATAACCTTTACATTAGTAATATCCCTCAATTCCTTATGGGCATCCCTTTTATCTAAATCATAATCATAAACAGCATCTAAAAATACTAGTGCTTTATCAAATTCCTTTAAATAATTTGTTCCAATTAATGATTCCCGCGAATAAATCTTTTCTACTATTTCACCCTTATCCCTTTCAGATATAAACTCCCCATCATATTTAAACAGCTCTTCTTTGCTCTTTTCGAAAATCTCTTTATCATAAATAGTTCCTATCCCGCTAACTTCATTACAATAAATATAAATGTTAGGTTCTGCACCGTTATATTCTCTTTTTCTAAAACACCTTCCCATTCTTTGAAAAAGGCTATCTGCTGTCGAGAGTTCAGTAAAAAGAACATCAAAATCTATATCAAGGGATGCTTCTACTATTTGAGTTGTTATCCATATTCCATTTCTATTAAACTTTTTAATTTCATCTTCCTTAACAAATCTATCCCTTTGAATAAAAAGAGAATGCAATAAATTAACTTCAATATTATTCTCTTTTATAAAATCATTTTTTACTATTTCTTCGTAAAGCTCAATTGCTTTTTTTACAGTGTTTACAATAATTAAAACCTTTTTATCTCGAGCTTTATCAACAATAAAGTTTAAATCATCATTAATTTTTTCTTCTCTGATACATAACTTATGCCTATTAATATCGCTATAAAAAGCATTAAATTCAAAGGTAATCCCCCTTTTTTCAAGGTATTCTTTAAAAATATTAGGTAACGTAGCCGTCATTATCATGAACTTTCCGCCCATTTTATGTATCATTTCTATTCCCTTTAAAATTACAGCTACAATTTTAGGAGAATAAGCTTGTATTTCATCGATTATTACCTTTGAATAGGCTAAAGTAGCTAATATTTTTTCATATCCTTTAAACTTAAAGGGGAATGTAAAAAGCTGATCAATAGTCGATAAATTTATCGGATAGGATAATTGTCTCGATATCTCGTATTTTTCAAAGGAATCCTCATATCCTTCCTTTGAAAGGAAATCATAACTTGTAGAATGTAAAAGTCCAACATCCCTATATTCCATATCTTCTAATATTCGCTTATATATCGCATTTATTGAAACCCTAAGAGGCAGAGTAAAAAAAGCCTTATCATTGTCTATCCAAAGTAAAGCTGATTCAGTTTTTCCCATACCTGTTGAAGCAATCATAACTATATTTTTGTCCTTGTTTTGAAGGCAAAAATTTTGTGGGTCCCTCAAATTAGAATTTAATTTTTTTTCTACATAATTTTTAACTGTTTCTGTTATATTATTTTCTGGTTTAACTTCAACTGTAACATGAGCTGAAGCACTATGATCTATTCTATGTAAAAGTCCCTTTAGCATAACGTATTTTTTGTAATCTTTATCTCCTTCTTTTATCCTTATCCCTTGCTTAATAAAATTTATATACTTTAAGTTTACTTTTTCTAATGACATTCCAAACTCATCATTTAATCTTTTAATACCAAAGCATAAATCTTTATCAAGAACTTCTTGAAACTTTTTTAAATCCTCAACTTCCCTATCCCTCTCATGGTGAAAAGCTATTGCTTGAACCAAAATTTTATAATTTTCATCACCAAACTTTGATTTTATATCTTTATAACTTAAAAATGCAGGTGATAAATATCCATGGGGAATATCGTTTTTTAAGTCTGTGTCTAAAGGTTCTACCCTCAATTCCTTTCTTATTTGATTTTGAAAAGGCGTATAAACCTTACCAAAATCATGATAAAAGCATGCAATTTCAAGCATTTCCCAAAAATTCTCATCCTCAGCAATATTTCTAATATCATTTTCATATAATTCTTTTAGTTTTTTACAATTTTGCATCACTAAATTCGTGTGTTCCATTAAGCTTTCAACTGGATTAGACTTTGCATAAATCATGCTATCCCCTCAACCTTCTTATTAAAGAAAATAATATCTCCTTCATTATCTAAATAAATCCTTCCGTTTGTTATAGCATTAGCACCCTTTTCAGCATAGACTACCTTAACTTTTTCCCACTCTCTTATTTCATTTTTTATTTCATATTTGAAATTCAATTCATAATTTATTCCCGTCAAACCTTCGTAATTATAAAATTTTGGTATATATGCACAATAATTTAATAAAAAATATGTTTCCTCTTCATCATCAAGGTCAACTTCTTTAAAGTCAATTATTTTTACCTCGTCTATTCTTACTAAATCTTCCCTTCTTCCTAAGCTAAAAAATTCCCTTGAGTTTTTCATTTTTTCTATAATTTCATTTAATATTTCTTCTTTTGAATATACGTGTATTAAAAGTTCAACATTATAAAGATAATGGACATTTAAAGGTCCTTTTGTTATCTCATTTTGTTTGTAAAAGTAAAATGTCTGTAAGTTTACAAATTTGTCTTCATAGTCGCCCTGAACAGAAATGGCCATATCTATAAAATCCTCAGCCTCAAGAATATAATGCAAAAAACCTTTTACAGTAGAATAAGGAGGCAGAGGATATGTCTCTGCCACTTTGAAGGCAAAAGGCTTCTTATAGCAGGCAGTTTCTTGAAAGAGCTTAAGCTTTAGTGCCTTCATCTAAACTCACCCCATAATAATTTGCTATTTCCTTTTTCATATTTTCAAAGAACTGATTTACAGTCAAAGCTCTATCTTTAAATAAATCCTTTATATCTTTTTCATTTGCAAATATTCCGTTAACAATTCCAACAAAAGTTCTCTTTTCAACATTACAATCTAAAATAGAAACTTCCATTGCTGATTTTATAGGTTCAAGATCAATTGCAAAAGAATCCTTTACTCCTAGAAGTTTAATCCTTCCTAAGAATATTGGATTAGGAAAATCATAAACTCCTCCGATTACAAACAAAGGAGATAAATTTTCTACTCTTCCTCTTATTTCTCTATTGAGTATTTTTACAATATCTAGTAGCTGAGATATTCTTTCATATCGTGTTTTATTTTCTAATTTTACTTCTCCATCTACACCTACTTTATCTAAATCAATTGTAATTGTATAAGTATAATAGCTTAAATGCTGCTCAATATTTGCTAAATTTGCATTTTCATTTATCCTATCAGCAAGCCCTTTGTTACTTAAAAATTCAATATCATTCTTATATGGCTCTAGAGAAGTTGCAAAACTTATTCTAACAGCTGCTGATCTATTTTTACCACCTTCACCTTCTTTAGTTTTCATATATCCAAACAAATCCATTTCTTCAGATTCTTTTATAGTTAAATCCTCTTTAAATTGCACTGTTCCCTTACTTTTATCAACAACCTGCAAATTCCATCCGAAAATTCTACCTCCAAGCCTTGCTATATCATATCTTAAACATTGTCTTGACGCCACTGTATACTGTTGTCCATTACCCCTTGTTAATTTTTTAAGTTCTGAAATATTGCTCGTCCCTTCACCATAGTTTAAGCTTTGAGCTTGAAAAATTATGCTCATAGTTGCAGTTTTATTCATCTTTTTCAACCTCCTTTGTTTCAGTTATAAGCCCAGCAATAAAACTTTGAGCTATGGTTTCAAAATCAATCGCATCTTCATAGAATGCCTCGAGAAAAATCCTCGGCATTTCCAGCTCAGAGTTTACATAAAGTCTTAAAACCGTATCCATAAAATCTTTTTTGTTTCCCACCTTCGCAGTGTTTAAAAGTCTATAGGCAAGAGAGCTTATTTTATTATCAGATTTATTTTTCTTTAAGTATTCCCTCATATCCCGTCCTGCATAAAAAGCTGTATAAACCTTATTTTTCACCTTATTTTCATCTCCTTTCACTTTAAAACAATTCAATAAAGCCTTTGAAAGAGTAGAGTAATATATGTCTAACCCGTTATAATTATTTTTAATAAAATCCTTTAGTTTAATAAAAATAACTTCATTAATATCATAGTTCTGTAAAATTTTATCAATTAATTCCATTTTAAATTTTTTATTTTTTATTTTTTCAATTGTTTCGTTTGAGTAGTTTTTAAAATAGCTAGCTACAAATTTATTAATATGCATATATCTTAAATTTGATTTTTTGCTTTGGTATTGCCCACTAAATTCAACAAATAAAATATTTTGTAAAGTCCATATTGATTCTTCCCTTGCCTGTTCTAAAATATCCATAATAAATTCTTTGTAAGGATTGTCAGAACTCATTTTATTTTTTAATGATTCATTTTTCTTAAGCAAATCTTCTAAATTTGTATCTAAATTAACAAAAGTATAGAAATTTCTTTTCCACCATTCCTCCTTTTCCATATAAAACTTATCAAATTTTACTACTCCAGCTGGTGCACATAATATGACAAGTTTACAAAGATTACAAATAGGGTATTTAGTTATAAAATCCCAAAAAAAGTTAGAAGCATTTTCGTTACTAACTCCCAAAATTAAAAATCTCGATTCATTAAAATCTTCTCTAAATGAAGGATAAATATTGCAAATTGAACAATAACTATTTGCATGTAAACTTTCATTAAAATTACTTATATTATTCTTAGATTTTTTTAAGCAATTTTTATATCCTTTTAGATTCTCTTCTTTACCTAGTTCATTTTCTAAAAAATTAATTAAACCGTTTAAATCATTATTTTGAAGATACTCTTTAATCTTAATATCAATAATTACAGGCCTTATAAAATCCTTAAACATAATTTGTTTATGCTCATCTATACTTTTATTTGCTAGACTTTTTTGTAAAAAACTCATTTGACCAAAAAAATTATCATACATCATGCTTCTTATATGATCTAATGCATATTTTTCTATAACATCATTGTTCTTTAATAAACTTTCTATTTTATTAATTAAGTTTGCTAATTCATTAGAATCACAGTTTTTCTTTAGTTTTTTAATCGCATCTAAAATATCCTTAACTTCCTTTTCAAATCCCTTTTTTGTTGCTTTATCATCTAATTTGGTTTCTGACAAAAAATTTTCAACTTCCTTTATAATATCTACACCCAATTTTGCTTTTAATTGATTAAACTTGTTTTGAATTTTTATATATTCCTTCTCTATGTATTCATCGCAAAAATAGTCAAAGTAATAGTTGTGAAAATTATTAATAGTATTATCATCAATCTCTAAATAATCATCTCCCAACACAAAACTTATTTTCTTTCCCTTCCCCTTCGCATGCTCTAATATCCTTATCATTCCAACTATGCCCATATTGTAAAACCAATCATTTAAGCAAACTCTAACCTGCACCTATATCACCTCTAACATTCCAAAGCCTTGGTTTCGCCTAAAGGATAAACCAAGCTGATATAATAGGTTTAAATCTTCTATATCTCCTGTTAGTTTAAATATACCTTTATATGAATTAACTCCGTAGTATTTATTACCTTTTTCAAAAAAGTCATCATCAACCTTTACTACTACTTTTTGCATTTTTATCGGTTCAAAATTAAGTTCCCTTTTAATCCCTTGACCTCTAAAGTTTTTTAATGTTACATTAGCTATATAATTTATCTCTTGATTAAACCCTTTATCTTCTAAATCTAAATATCTCCCCTGTTTATTTTTTATGCATATCGGCGATAAAGTTTTGAAAATAGCTTCACTATTATTTATTTGTTTCTCCCTTAAAAGATAAATTTTACCCCTTTTTAAAATAAAATTTTTATAATTAAACTCGTCAATTCCCAAAAGACCATTATAAAAATTTACAAAAAACTCAATATCTGGAGAAGTTAATGTTAATGATATGCTGTCATTGATAATAAAATTACCACCTTGTAAACTAAAATTTTTAAGCCCAACTGCAAAGCTGTAATTTTTGCTCTTCTTATTGCTTTTTTCTTCAAAGTAGAATAAATTATTAAAATACTCTTTATCGACCCTACTTAAAGACTCTTTTATTAAGCTAATAAATAGCATATTATAGGATACTGGCAACATATCAGCTTTAAAAATACATCTTAATCTCAATCTCTCACCTCCACTGATAATATTCTACATTTAATTATTATTTCCTTCTATTTATGTAAATTTTTGTTTTATATTAATTATTTTGCTTTTTCATAGTGTAAAATTATTGTAGGACGAAAAAAGGACAAAAAATTTAAAAGAGACAACCCCTGTGGTAAAATAAAAAGTGGAAAAAAACACAAACCAATAAGGGGGTGTCTCTTTTGAATAATATTATACAACAACATTTAAT
>JAOAEI010000004.1 GCA_026416875.1 Caloramator sp. | reverse complement strand
GCAATGTTGCTCCTGCTAGTAAAATGCTTAAAATTCTTTTCATAACTCTCTCCTTTTTAAAAAAGGAGCTGATAAACAGCTCCTTTATTCTCCCCATCCTTCTGGGAACTCTGCATTGTGCCATACATTTTGGACATCATCATTCTCCTCTAGTCTGTCTAAAAGTTTTTCAAACTTTTCTGCAGCCTCACCATCTAAAGCCACATAAGTGCTTGGAATCATTGAAACTTCAGCTGAAGCAAGTTTAATACCGTTGTTTTCTAAAGCCTCCCTTACCTTTGAAAAATCCTCAGGAGCTGTTGTTATTTCAAATGCATCCTCTTCGGATGAAAAGTCTTCAGCACCAGCATCAAGGGCCATCATCATTAGAGAATCTTCATCAATTCCTTCTTCCTTTTCAACGATTATTAGTCCCTTTTTCTCAAACAAGAAGGAAACGCAGCCTGTTGCCCCTAAGTTGCCACCAAATTTTTCAAATATATGTCTTACATCTCCTGCTGTTCTATTTCTGTTATCTGTTAATGCTTGAACAATAACAGCAACGCCATTTGGACCATATCCTTCATAAATTATTTCTTCATAATTTACATCCTTTAATTCACCTGTTGCCCTTTTAATAGCCCTTTGTATATTGTCCATCGGCATATTATTTGCCTTCGCCTTTGCAATAACATCCCTAAGTCTTGGATTGGCTTCAGGATTTGGTCCACCTTCCTTTACTGCAACCTGAATTTCTTTACCAATCTTTGTAAAAAGTTTTCCTCTAAGAGCATCCTGTTTTCCCTTTCTATGTTTAATATTTGCCCATTTTGAATGTCCTGCCATAAATTTTCCCCCTTCTAAAATAATTGCTAAAAATTTTTACTTCATTTATTGCTCGGAATAAACATTTTCGGTATTTCCCTTTTATGCTGGCTTTTTCTATTTAAATCATCAACAATATTTTTAACTCTTTCTGAAGCTTTGCCTGTTAATATATATTCATCAAGCTCTTTATATGTTATGCCCATTTCCTTTTCATCCGTCTGATTTTCCCAAAGACCTGCACTTGGTGCCTTATTTATTATCTCTTCAGGAACATTAAAATATCTTGCAAGTTCCCAAACCTCATGCTTAACAAAGGATGCAAGTGGAAGGATATCAACTCCGCTATCGCCGTATTTTGTAAAATATCCAACTGTAAGTTCGCTTTTATTCCCCGTTCCTGCAACAAGGTAATTTAAAAGTGCAGCATGATAATATAGGGTGGTCATTCTAAGCCTTGGTTTTATATTTGCAAGGGCAAGTCTATTCTCATTTCCTGTTGATCCTACAGCCTTTAAAAGCGAATCATAAACTTCATCTAAAACTACTTTTTTATATTTTATATTTAACCTTTCAGCAAGCAAAATAGCATCCTTTTCATCCTGAGGATTGCTGTAGCAGGGCATTATAATTCCTAAAGTATCGATAGGGAAAGCTTTTTTTGCTGCAGCAGCTACAACAGCAGAATCAACCCCGCCGCTAAGTCCAAGAACTATTCCCTTTGCATTTGCTTCCTTTACCCTTTCCCTTAGCCATTCAACAAGTTCCATTGCAACCCTTTCAACGTTAAACATTAGTGTCCCTCCCTGAAACTTTCTTTTAAGATATTAGCATATTAATGAATAACTTTCAATATTGTAAGGTATAAAAACATCAATAAATTAAAAACTAAACTATAGGTGATATAAATGAAGGATAAGATAAAAATTTATATAATAGGCCTTTTAACAGGAATATGTAATGGACTTTTTGGTGCTGGTGGCGGAACATTACTAGTTCCTGCCATGAACCACGTTCTAAAAATAGAACAGCATAAAGCCCATGCAACTGCTATTGCAATAATCTTTCCCCTTTCAATAATAAGCTCAGTTTTTTATATTTCAAAATCCCTTGTAGACTGGAACTTAACCTTTAAAGTTGTAATAGCCAACATAATTGGCGGATACATCGGTGCAAAGATACTTAACAAATTTACTGACGGAACTTTAAAGTTAATCTTTGGAATATTTATGATAATCGCAGGAATAAGGATGGTGTTTTTTAAGTGATTATTTTTATTATAAGCTTAATTTCTGGAATTATTAGTGGAATGGGAATTGGAGGAGGAACAATTTTAATACCTGCTTTAATCATATTTTTAAATGTAAAGCAGCAAATTGCCCAAAGCACCAATCTTCTCATATTCATTCCTACGGCAATTGTAGCTTTGTATACCCACATTAAGCAGGGTAACATAGAAAAAAATGTGTTAAAAACTCTTATCATTTTGGGGATTATCGGTTCAATTATAGGTTCCCTTCTAGCTGTTAGTTTAGGTTCAACCCTATTAAAGAAAATGTTTGGCGTATTTCTTCTTTTTATGGGTGCGTATGAGATTTATTTGAGCAAAAAAGAAAAATCCCACCGTCATAACTGACGGTGGGATTTTTAAAATTCCTTCATTACGCAATGGCTATATACAACTTCCATACCAAAGTTTTTAGCCTTTTCTATAAGTTCCATGCTTTCTGCCCCAGGCTGGAACCATATATATTTAATGTTTAATTGATTTGCTTCATCTACATAACTTCCACCTAAGGCTGGATTTATAACCATATCCACAGCTTCCGGAACCTCTGGTAAGTCCAATAGTGATTTATACGACTTTTCACCATCCACATCAAGTCCCTTTGGATCTACAGCATATACCCTATACCCCTTATTTTTTAAAAAATTATAGATTTTGTAAGCAAACTTTTCCTTGTTAGATACACTGCCGACAACAGCCCAAACCTTCTTTTCTTTAAAAACATTAATATTCATTATTCTTGCACCTCCATAATCCTTTCTGCTTCATCTACAAAGACTAAATTATTATCTGTAACTTTAATTATATCATTTCCCCCCATTATTTCAATTATATCTGAGTGAATTTTTTCAAATTCTTCTTCCAAACATACACCCTGTATCCGTATATTTTCTAAGTATTCAACATCTAGAATTTTTATGTTTTTACTTTGAAGATAATAATTTACTTTTCCATATTTTTCATAATCTAAAATTAGAGAAAACTTTATTCCCCTTTTTCTTTTTACTTTGCCTGCAGCATCCACCCCTTGTTTGCAGGAGGCACTATACGCCCTTACGAGTCCTCCCGCACCTAAAAGAGTTCCACCAAAATACCTTGTGACAACAACTGCAACATCATTAAGATTTTCCCTCTTTAAAACCTCCAAAACCGGCGGTCCAGCAGTTCCCTGTGGCTCACCATCGTCCGAATATCTCATCGATATTCCATTATTAGTTATATAGGCATAAACATTATGGGTAGCATCCTTATATTTTTCTCTTATAGAATTTATAAACTCCATAGCCTCCTCTTCATTTTTGACCCTTTTTATGTTGCAGATAAATATTGATTTCTTTTCTTCGAATGAAACCTCAGCTTGCCTTAAGACTGTCCAATCTTCCTTAAACATCCTCTCACCTCAGAAAGAAATTTTTGTAAACAATAAAATTTAATGTTAACTAATATAGTTGTTTTTTTAAGAAATATATGTTAAGATAAATTAAGCTTAAATATTATTTAAGGAGGTTAGACCCTATGATTACAAAAGATATGGGTATAATTGAAATAGTTCAAAAATATCCTCAAACAGCTCAAGTTTTTGCTAAATACGGCATGGGTTGTTTAGGTTGCATAGCAGCTAGATATGAAACTTTAGAACAAGGCGCTATGGCCCATGGAATTAATCTAGATGCTATGTTAAAAGATTTAAACGAAGCTATAAAAGGCTAATAAATTGCCAGGGATTACCCTGGCATTTTTATTTCATCAAAAATCTCTTTTAAAATATTTATCCCCTTTGTTATCCCATCATAATCCGTTTGGGCAAAACTTAATCTAAAATTATTACTGCTTCTTGAATCAAGATAAAAAGCTCTACCAGGAGCTATTGAAATGCCCCTTTTCTTTGCATTATATGCTATTATAGTTGAATCCAAGTCTGATTCAATCCAAAAATGAATTCCACCTTTAGGATCTTTAAATCTTATACCCTTAATTTCACTTAGCTTTTCCTTCATTAAGCAGTATCTTTTGAAATAAATATCCTTAATATTATTTAAATGCCTTGTCCATAAGCCTTGCCTAAGATATAAATCAAAGGCCCTTTGAATTAAACTTGATGTTGAAATATCAGTATTTTGTTTTGCAAAAACTAAATTTCTAGATATATTAAAGGGAGATACTATCACTGCAAGTCTAAGACCTGGCATGAAAATCTTTGAAAAACTTTTAATAAAAATTACTCTATCGCAAAAATCAAGGGCCTTTAAAGGTTCATTAGGCTTATTTAAAAAGTTAATCTCAGTTAAAAAATCATCCTCTAAAATATATGTATTATATTTTAACGCCAAGTTTATAAGTTCTAATTTCTTTTCAACGCTATAGGTAATAGACGTAGGATTCTGAAAATTAGGCATTACATAAATAAGTTTAACTCTATGCCTTCTTAGGACCTCCTCAAGCTCATTAAGATCTAATCCATCATCCTTAATTGGAATTTCTATAATGTTTGCCCCTCTATTTTTAAATATAGCTGCCGCACCTGTATAGGTAGGACTTTCAATAATAATAGTATCATTAAAATTAACAAGAACCTTTGCCACAAGGTCTATTCCCTGCTGTGCACCTGAAATAATGCTAATATTATCTATTTCACATTCAACTCCGCATTCCTTTAGATAATTCCATATAGATTCCCTTAAAGGTTCATATCCCTGAGGCTCAACATAATTAAAGGCACTAGCTCCATCCCTATCTAAAACCCGATTTATGACAGACTTAAAGTCTTCAACGGGAAAAAGACTACTTTGTGGTGTTAACGTGGAAAAATTTATGCCTTCATCATTTTCTTCCCTTTTTATATTAAATGCTAAAGGATTTTCAGAAAAAACCTGAATCCTTTCATATTTCTGCTTTGCTACAAAAGTTCCACTTCCTACCTTTGTATAGACATATCCCTTCTGTTCTAAAAGCTTATATGCATTTACAACTGTAACAGTATTTACGCTAAGTTTTTTAGAAAGTTCCCTTATTGTAGGAAGCTTTTCATCAGGTTTTATGGCACCTTCCTCAATTAGATTTTTTAAAATCTCATAGAGCTGAATATATTTAGGCTCATTAGAAAGCTCATCTAGCTTTATATTTTCATAAAACTTCATAAGACCACCTATTTTCTCATAAAGAAAACTGATGTAGTTCCTTCACCAACATGGCTTCCTATCGTTGGACCAATTTCTGATATAACGAATTCCTTAACATTAAAGGTTTTTTCTATTTCTTCCTTAAGCTGCATGCAAAAATCTAAATTCCTTGAATAATTTAGACCTATAACCTGTTTATCTAATTCGTATCCCCTCTCCTGCATCGTTTCAATCATTTTCTTTATAATCGCCTTTTCCCCCCTCACTTTATCATAGGGAACGATATATCCGTTATCAAACTGCAAAATAGGCTTAATATTCAATAAATTACCTATAAGAGCCTTAGAGCTTGAAATTCTTCCTCCCCTTTTTAACATTTCAAGATTTCCAACGGCAAATATATACTCCATCCTGTCCCTCATGTAGACTACTCTATCAATAATTTCCTCCTTAGTTTTTCCTTCCTTAACCATCAAAGCAGCCTCTCTAACAATAAGGCCATATCCAACTGAAGCTCCCTTTGAATCGATAACATCTATATTTTCCTCGCCAAGTTCTTCCCTTGCAACAAGGGCAGACTGATATGTTCCTGAAAGACCGGAGGAAAAACTTATATAAATTATATGATATCCTTCATCCAAAAACTTTTTAAAGACTTCCATAAACCTTGCTGGAGTTATCTGAGTCGTTTTTGGAAGATCTTTAAAGGTCTTTAGCTTTTCATAGAATTCTTCAGTAGTCATAGTAACTCTATCATAAAAAGCCTCTTCACCAAAATATACAAGCATAGGAATGATATAAACTCCAAGCTCTTCTGCATAATCCCTTTCAAGATCACAGCCGCTATCGGCAATTATTTTAATTTTTTTCATGGTCCACCTCCAAATCAATAAACATAATAAACAAGCTCCTCAATAAGCTCCTCATCACCATATGTTGTAAAACTTCTCAAAGATTGATTGATTAATCCCTTTTGTGCTAAATAATCTAAAAGATAATTCAAATCTCCATTTAACTGTTTAAATTCTGGAGAATTTTTAATATCATGAATTGATAAAAGTTGCTTTTTTTCCTTTAAAAATTCGATAACAGGCAGAGCAAGAGTAGAAATATTCTGATCGAGATATTTTTCAATAGTATCAAGAACAGTATATATCTTTTCCTTTAAAGATTGTTGTGTGTTTAATATATTAAAGAGCTTATCTACTTCCTCATCCATGCTCACGGCAAAGGATAAAATATCCTTATCGGTTATATATCCTTTTACATTTAACTGAAGCCTAGCAAAATTTGTAATAAGATCCACTATCCATTGAAAGGAAGTTTCATATTTTCCTGTATAGTAATATTTTCTTGAATAATGTAAGCAGTTAAAAATATTACATAATATCTCAAGATTTCTAATGTTTCTATCCCTATCATAGTAAAACCTAATTGAATTAAAAAGTTCCTTAATTTCATCATCAAGGCAATAAACTAATTTCCCTGTAAAGAAGGCCTTATGGAAGGTTCCTCCCTTTAACAGGTTGGTATAAGACTTAATAAAAATTTCCTTTGACATATAATTAACCTGAATGGGAACATTATTGATTTTACTGTATATATTTAATAATTTATTTTGCTCCCTTGTTATAACAAAAAAATCTATATCCGATTCTTCCCAAATATCACCTGAAACAATACTTCCATAAACGATTACAGCGATAACATTAGAATTATTTTTTAATTTTACAAAGGCTTTATCATATGCTTCCTGATAAGATTTTATTAAATTAGTCACATTACCCTCCCCCATAAAATATTAAAATAAAAAACAAAAATAATGTTTAATTTATTATATAATTATTATCAAAGCATTGTAAAGTATTATTATTTTTGAATATTATAAATTCCCTCTACATCCCTATAACCACAACTTGGGCACATAATTATATGCTTACAAATATAACTTGGATCACCATCATTAAGATCGGTAATTTCATACGGCAGGTCAGCAGAATAACTGTCATAATAATTCTCAATCCTATCTAAAATCTCCATCCTGTTCCCACACAATGGACATTTCTTATTATAATCATTAAGTCCATTACAAATAGGACATATAAGCATATTAAACACCCCTTTTCATTTTTCTATCAATAATTTGCCCCTACACCACAAAAAAATACACCCCCTTGATTTTTGGGGGTGTATTTTACATCTTTTCAAATTCCGATTTTGGGAGTCCACAAAGAGGGCATACCCAATCTTCTGGAATATCCTCAAACCTTGTTCCAGGAGCTACTCCGTTATCTGGATCGCCATTTGCTGGATCATAAACATAACCACATGCTGGGCATAAATATTTGTCCATAAAAATACCTCCTTGTTAATAGTCCTTTTCCATATTATAACCCAATTATTTATATTTTCCAACATTAATATTTATTTTTTTCCCAAACTATTTATAGGTGATGCTATGAGAATTTTAACCCAAATCTTTATTTTTATTACAATTTTTTTTATGTTGCATAATTTATTAATTAAAGCACAGTTAAAATCTTTAAATAATATGGTTTCTAATAAAAGTAATAGAAAAATATGCATCATTCTTGTAGATGGGCTTCGCCTAGATTCCATCGATTATATGCCCTTTTTATTAAATATGATAGATTGTAAAAAGGGTGTCCTTTATAATTCAAAATGTTTTCCTCCAACTTTATCAAGACCAGGCTACGAAAGGATTTTTACTGGTTCTCCAACCAACATAAACGGGATAACAAGGAACTTTCATCCTATCCCTTCT
The DNA here is from genome assembly GCA_026416875.1 of Caloramator sp. GTDB lineage: Bacteria > Bacillota > Clostridia > Clostridiales > Caloramatoraceae > Caloramator. The sequence goes on along the minus strand of JAOAEI010000004.1, from coordinate 50,448 downwards.
TTAATTCCTGATGTTTTTCTTCTTGCTAAAAGGTCAGGTTACAAAACAGCTCTATCAGGATACTACTGGCTTCTTGAGCTATTTCCTTATTCATTCAATTACAGATATACCTACTTTAACAGTGATTCAAAAGTTTTTAATAGGGCAATAAATATTATAGGTGACTTTAATCCTGACATATTATTAGTTCATCCTATGGAGGTGGATAAAGCTGGTCATAGGCACGGTGCCTTATCGAAAGAATATAAAAATTCTTGCAAAAACATTGATAAAAACATTGAATATTTATGGAATCATATAAAAAACAAAAATTATACTTTAATTGTAATATCAGACCATGGCCATAGGGATGAAGGAGGCCATGGTGATGATAATAAAGGGTGTATTGAAATTCCCCTTATAATTATTGATAATGACATCGAAAAACTAAATTTAATCCAAAAGGAATGGGCATCTCAGCTTGATGTAGCACCAACAATCTGCGATTTATTAAACATTCCTAAAAATTCCTTTATGAAAGGAACTTCCCTTATACAAATCAACGATAATTTAGCACCTGATTTAGTAATTGATAATAGTATTATAAAATTAAGCAGTAGATTCCCCTTAATTTTTACAGGTTTTGCCGTCTTCGTTAGTATAATCATTACAAAAACATTTTATTATTTAAAGAACTTACTTTAATCTTTCAATAACCTTGATAAAGGATTGGTTGGCCTTCAAAATCGCTTCCTCCTCATTTGTAAAAAGAATCTTATAATCCTTTAAAACAGTTTTGCCGTTAATTATTACTGTCTTTATTTCAGATCCATTAGCTGAATAAACAATATTCGAATAAATATCCGTTGGAGGGGTTAGATGAGGTTTGTTAAAATCAATTAAAATTATATCTGCTAAATAACCCTCCTTGATTTTTCCAAGTTTATCCTCCATCCCCACAGCCTTTGCTGCATTTACCGTTGCAAGCTTTAAAGTATCATAGGCGCTTAATGCTGTCGCATCGCTATATGTAAGCTTTTGAAGAAGTGATGCAGATTTCATTTCATCTATCATATTAAGATTATTATTGCTGGATGCTCCGTCGGTTCCTAAAGCTACATTAATTCCATTTTCCATCATCTTAACAATAGGTGCTGCACCGCTGGCAAGCTTCATATTGCTTTGTGGGTTATATACAACTGTAAAATCATAATCCTTAATCATCATGATATCATCATCATTTAATTGAACGCAGTGGGCTGCAATAACTTTATTTTCATCATAAAGTCCTGCATCTTTGCAAACTTCTGCTGGAGTTTTGCTATACTTTTCCCTTATTATATTTACCTCATCCTTAGTTTCAGCAATATGGATATGGACAGGTAATTTATAGTTTCTTGCTATTTCTCCTACTTTTTCTAAAGTTTCAAAGGAACACGTATATGGAGAGTGAGGAGCAATAAATATTTTTACTAATTCATCCTCTTTATATTCATCAAACAATCTTAGCGTCTCATCCATCTGCCTTTCCCACATATCTCCAATTATTGGACTTCCTAAAAATCCCCTAATGTTTGCCATTTTGCAGGCCTTTGCTATTGCATCCTCCCTAAAATACATATCTATAAATGATGTAGTTCCGCTTTTTATCATTTCTATAATTCCTAAAAGAGCTCCATTATATATATCTTCTTCAGTTAACCTTGCTTCAAAGGGCCATATTTTTTCATTGAGCCATCTCATTAGTGGCAGCCCCTCGCCATAACCCCTTAAGAGGGTCATAGGCACATGAGTATGGCAGTTTATAAATCCTGGAAGTGCAACACAGCCATTTCCATCTATAACCTCAAGGCCATCCCTTTCTCCTTCATAAACTCCTTCCTTAATCTTTACTATCTTGTTATCTTCAATATAAATATATCCTTTAGGAATAATGATGTCTTCTCCTTCCATCGTAATTATCTTTACGTTTTCTATCAATAATTTTTTCATTATAACCCTCCTTTTAGGCTTTTATATAATTATATTCGCTATATTCAGAATTTTCAATTAAAACAAATAAAAAAATTAGGGGTGGCTATTTACCACCCCATTGGCTGCCGAGGTAGGACTCGAACCCACGATTGCCTGATCCAGAGTCAGGTGCCTTACCAACTTGGCTACTCGGCATCATCACTTACTATTATAGCAACTTTTTTTAAAATTTCAATATCAATTATATCATTAATATAATATTTTTCTTCATATAAATTAATAAAAATCCCTTTGGTGATATAATGAAAATTCAAATCCCATACCAAATCTCAAGTCCTACTGATGTTGAAAGGCATGAAATTTTAAGATTTTTCCTAAAAACAGATAATCGCGAGGAGGATTTTGATGAAATAATAAAGCTTCTTTCACCTCCACAAGACATTGAAAAAATAGCATCTAAAGAACAGGGTAAAAAATTTAAAATAGCAATTATAGGTGCAGGACTTTCAGGGCTTTGTGCTGCCTATGAACTAAACAAAATAGGATGCGACATTACTATTTTTGAAGCCTCAAATAAAATAGGAGGAAGAGTTAAAACCCATTTTTTTGACAAGTCCAAAAATCAATATGGTGAACTTGGTCCTATGCGCATTCCACCCTCCCACGAAACAACCTGGCACTATATAAATGAATTTAAGCTTAAAACTATCCCCTTCATAAGCAGGAGCATTTCCTCTTTATATTACATTAGAAATGCATATGCAGCTAATAATCAGCATAGCATAATGGAAAATATATACCCGCAATTTGATCTCCCCGAAAGGGAGAAAAAACAAACCTCAAATGAATTAATAGGAAGATTATATAAAAAATATTTCAATAAACTTTCAAAGGAAGAAAGAAAAGAACTTTTAGAAATTAAAAAAGATTATTCTAAAAAAATAAAGGAAATACAAGGGATCTCCTTAAGGCAGGGATATGAAAATGCTGGCCTTTCCCAAAATGCTATTTCTTTAATTAGCAATATATCTCCCCTAGAGGGCGATCTCATCCATATAAGCCTTATTGAAATATTAGCAGAATACTATACGCTAGACTTTTTATATACCTACACCATTGAAGGTGGAATAATAAATCTTCCCCTTGCCTTTTATAACCAACTTATAAATTCTAAAGGTCCTGGTAAGGTTAATTTTAGACTTGGAAATCTAGTTAATTCAATAATCCAGTCCCCATATGACAGCCATAAAATAGTCCTTGAAGTTATAGACCTAAACGACAACAGCTATTTTTATATGGATTTCGATTTCGTAATTTGTGCTGTTCCCTTTTCTAGCCTAAGAAGAATAAAAATTAATCCTCCGTTTACAGTTAGAAAAATGCAGGCCATTAATGAACTTAATTATGAAATAGGTCAAAAAACCTTCCTATATCTAAAGGAAAGGTTTTGGGAAAAGGATAAAAATAATCCCTTAAGCGGAACAACATTAACAGATCTTATAACAATATTAACAGTTTATCCTTCAGATCATTTAGTTCCTGTTAAAGGTGAATTGTTTAAATATAACCTAAAGGAAAATACATCCTATAAAGAACCTGGAACTCTACTTGCCTCCTACAATTGGAATCAAAATGCCGTAAGGCTTGGGAGAGAATATGAAAATCTAAGAATTAAAGAAATAATAAAATGTATAGAAAAGATACACAAACTTCCAGAAGGATATATCGACGATAATCTGATAGATTATACTTCCATCCTTTGGTCAGAAGTTCCCTTTATATGGGGAGGAGTTTGTTTTATGCTTCCAAATCAAAAAGAATTATTCCTTTATGATTCTACAACTCCAGAAATGAACGGAAGGGTTCATTTTGCAGGTGAGCATGTATCAACTAAGCACGGATGGATGCAGGGTGCCCTTCAGTCAGGGGCACTAGTTGCCAACAATATAGCAAAACTTATAAAAGAACTATAAATAGGAATAGGCACAGAATTTTCTGTGCCTATTCTACCTCATATTCCTTTACCCTGCCAAATATATCTTTAGTAGTATTTATATATACAAGTATCCCCTCTTCTGTATACTCTTCCTTTTCAATGCAGTTATTTTGATGCAAATAAGAAACAACTTTAGTATCGGCATATGGAATTAAAAGTTTTGCCCTTATCATATCCTTATAAACATTATCTTGAATAACCCTTAGAAGAACATCTAAATTAGTTCCTAGACAAGCTGATATTTCAACAGCATCCTTAAATTTGCTTCTTAAAATCTCTATGCTTTCAGTATCAGCAATATCGATCTTATTTAAAACAAGGATGCTTTTTTTATCTCCTGCACCTATTTCATCTAAAACTGAATTCACAACCTTTATTTGTGCTTCAGCATTTTTATTGGAAGCATCAACTACATGCAAGATAAGATCGCTGTAAATTATCTCCTCAAGGGTGGATTTAAAGGCCTCAACAAGTTCATGTGGAAGCTTCCTTATAAACCCAACCGTATCTGAAATCAAAACATCTTTTCCATTTGGAAGGCTTACAAGCCTTGTGGTGGTATCAAGTGTTGCAAAAAGCATGTTTGCTTCAAAAACCTTTTCCTTATCAACCCCCGCAATTTCACAAAGCTTATTTCTCAAAGTAGATTTTCCTGCATTAGTATAACCAACTATTGAAACTACAGGCATTTCATTTGAAAGCCTCTTTTCCCTCTGAACCTGCCTTGTATTTCTTACAGCCTCTAATTCCTTTTCCAAATCATTAATTCTTCTCATTATATGCCTTTTATCGATTTCAAGCTTTTTCTCGCCAGGTCCCCTTGTTCCGATTCCTCCGCCTGTTCTTGAGAGCATAGCTCCAAAACCTGTTAATCTTGGCAGTCTGTATTTCAGCTGTGCAAGTTCAACTTGAAGCTTTCCTTCTTTAGACTTTGCTCTTTGGGCAAATATATCAAGGATTAAAGCAGTTCTGTCTATAACTTTACAGCCTAAAATTTCCTCAAGATTTCTTATCTGTGCAGGGCTTAACTGATCATCAAAAATAACCGCATCGGCCATAAGGCTTTGTCTTAAAAGGCTAATCTCCCTTGCCTTACCACTTCCTATATATGTTGCAGGATCTATTTTGCTCTTTTTTTGATATATTTTATAAACCACCTCTGCCCCTGCGGTTTCAACAAGCTCTTTAAGTTCCTCTAAAGACTCCTCAACCGTATATAACTCGTCATTTCCAGCTGCAACTAATATCACCTTTTCCCTCTGGTTTTCATCCAAAATAAATACTCTTTCCTCTAATTTTTCCTCAACCTCTCTAATGAGTTTTAATGCATCAATCGACTCCACAATCCCTGCCTCATAGGGGCCTAATACATCAGCCCTTTTAGAGAGCATTCCATCAATAACACTTATAAGGCCTATCGAAAAATCTATAGGTTTTCCTTCATTAACTCCAACGGCCACCATCATATCAAATCGTAAACTAACAAGGGCTGTAATATCAACCACTGAAAGTTCACCCTGCCCTGATGGATGGGTGTGGATGCACCTTATCCCAGATAGACCTCCTTCTTTTCGTTTTTCAAATATTTCCTCAAGATTTACAGTTTCGCTATCTCCAATTGCTATATCTACTATTTTACCTCGTCTATTTACATATATAGATATTTCCCTTTTAAGTTCCCAAGAAATCCTTGATAAAATATTTAGGATATCCTTAGAAATTACTAAATTTTTATCTACATCGATTTCATATAAAGCCTCTAATTCATTTATATAAGACTTTTTTACTCCTTCTAAATTCCCTCTTATCATATCATCACCCCGCTAAATAATTATACATTAATATATTATTAGAAACAACCTAGACTCCTTGACAAAACAATAACTTTAACTTATATTAAATGATAACAATCATCGTTAATGGAGGGAATAGGATGGAATTAATAAATAAAAAGGAAAACATTCTAATAAGCTCGGAGGAAATTGCACAAAAAGTTGCTGAACTTGGCAAGAAAATTTCCGAAGACTATAAAGGTAAAAAGCTTTATGTTTTGTCACTACTAAGAGGTAGTTTTATATTCACTGCAGACCTTGTAAGGCATATAGATGTTCCTGTTAAAATAGGGTTTATGGCAACATCAAGCTATGGTCATGGAGAAATTAGCAGTGGTCAAGTAAAGATAGTTCAAGATATAGCAGACAATGTTGAAGGCTACGACGTTCTAATAGTTGATGATATCGTAGATACAGGTATAACAATGAAATTCGTTATGGAATACATCAAATCTAAAAATCCTGCAAGCGTAAAATCCTGCGTTTTACTTGACAAGCCAGAAAGAAGAAAGGTTGAACTTGTTCCTGACTACTGCTGTTTTACAATTCCTGATGTATTCGTTGTTGGCTACGGTTTAAACTATGGCGATTATTATAGAAACAAACCTTATATATTCAATTGGGAATAAAAAGGCACCTTTTGGTGCCTTTTTATTTGAAATTTTAAAAATAATGTTGACAAAATTAAATTATAGTAATATTATAATAGTGTAGACACCCCCCTGGGGTATAGTGAGTGAACAAAGCTTAATATAGAGGAGGAATAAATTATGGTAATTCATGTAACAGATGCTGATTTCAATGAAAAGGTTCTAAACTCAGATAAAGCTGTATTAGTTGATTTTTGGGCTGAATGGTGTGGACCATGTAGAATGATTGCACCAGTTGTTGAGGAAGTGGCTGAAAATCTTAAGGATAACCTTGTAGTTGCAAAGCTAAACTTAGATGAAAATCCTATGACTGCTTCACTTTATGGTATTTCAAGCATCCCTACTCTTGTTCTTTTTAAAGATGGTAAGCCATTGGGTAAAATAGTAGGATTTAGACCAGCAGCTCAAATCAAAAGCGCTATTAAAGGAGCATTAGGACTATAATGTTTGATGTTGCTATAATAGGTAAAGGTCCAGCTGGAATTTCAGCTGCTGTTAATGCCTTTGCCAGAAACAAAAGCGTTGTAATATTCGGGGGCGATAGCAAAAAAGTTTTGCTTAGCCCCTCTATTCCTAATTACCCTGGCTTACCAAAAATATCAGGCAAGGATTTAATGGAAAGGCTTAACGAACATCTAAAGTTAACTAATGCTACAATAATAAATAAAACTGTAATCGCAGTTTATGCTATGGGCAACTATTTTTCAATTCAAGCAGAAAACGATTTTTATGAAGCAAAATCAGTTATCCTTGCTACAGGAGTTGATTTTAAAAAATCCATAGAAAACGAAGACACATTCCTTGGAAACGGAGTTAGCTATTGTGCAACATGTGATGCCCCATTGTATAAAGGAAAGGTTGTAGCAGTAGTTGGATATAATCATGAGTCTGTAGAAGAAGCTAATTTTCTTGCTGAAGTCTGTCAAAAAGTATATTTCGTCCCTATGTTTAAAGGTGAATTCAAATTCAAAGAAAATGTTGAAATAATAAAGGATAATCCTTTAAAATTTGACGGCTCATTAAAGGCTGAAAAGCTAGTCCTAAAAAATAGCTTAATAGAAGCAGATGGTTTCTTCGTATTAAAGGATAGCCTTCCCCTTACAAGCCTTGTTCCTGGACTTGAGGTTGACGGCCCCCACGTTCTTGTAGATAAAAGGATGGAAACAAACATAAAAGGACTATTTGCAGCTGGAGATATAACAGGAAAGCCCTATCAAGTTGCAAAGGCTATAGGAGAAGGACAAATAGCTGCATTAAATGCTGCTGAATACCTTGATCAAAAAAAATGATGAGGAAGTTCCTCATCATTTTTTTATATTATATTCCTGAATATCTTTAGGAGGATTTTCTGTTTTTATCTCCGCATAAGTATCTGGAACTTTTCCTACTATTATGCTCTCAGCAATAGGAATGCTGGAAGTTACAGTAACGCTGTTTCTTGCAAGGGGGATAATAACTTGAACTGTTGCAGATACATCTAAGTAGACAATATGCCTTGTCTGGTTTATCCCTGCCGAAGAAAATTCAGTCCTGTAGGAAGTTAATACTGAACCTACCGGTCTCATTTTAAAGGGTATCTTCGGTCCATAGTTTGATAAAATCTCTATCCCCGTTAAAACAGCAAGGGGAATTTCAACTTTCCTTTCCTTTATATCGCCAATTCTTTTCTGAACCTCCAGGGCTATTTGGGAACCCAAAATATTTAATTCTACTGTATTTGCCTGAATCATAACAACATTTCCATCCTTATCGGTTTTAATTGACATAATGTCATCATAGGATATCTTATTCCCAAACTCAAATTTAACCGTATTATTTATAGTTTCCACCGCTGTCCTTCTAGCCTCCTGATCGCAATAGGCAATCAATGTAGGCCTTAAAAAGTAATTCAGATAAATCAAAAATAAAGTCATTATAGTTAGAAAAAGAAATAAATATATCATAAGCTTTATTTTTATTGCACGATATTTTTTCTTCATACAAATCAACCTATATATTGCTATTTAATTATATGTTTTTTATGAAAAAAATATTAAAAGGACGCAATGCGTCCTTTATGCAACTGACTGACTATCAAGATTTTCAATTTCATGTATACTGATTTGTCTTGTATGCTGCGTATGTGCCCATTCCTTTTTATTTTTATCTATAATTCCTTGAATTGTTATTGGAAGCCATGTTAATGTATAAACTCCATATAATAAATACCATATAAATACCTTTAAAGCTGATTTGCCTTCAAACTTAGCTAAAACTAGCATAAATGAACCTAAAAATATCGTATGAGCAAGCATTATATAAATAAGCTTTGATTCAGGATCAAACATATAATCAAATAGGAATATATTTAGTGAATAAAGTGAAAAATAAATTAAAAGCTTCTTTGACAATTTATTTTCTAAAAACATTACAAAAGGTGTAAATAAAAATTGAAATACAGAAAGCAGTTTCCATACGATCGGTGAAAATAAATAGCTTATTATAAAAATATTCATCCCGTCTGCACTGTAGCTTTGAAGGAAGGTTAAAATTGTTGATAACCCAAGTGCTACTATCATGAATGGCTGAATAGTGTATAAAGCACAGTCAAAGGCTACAAAATCCCTATCCTTAATAGCCTTTTTCATTAGCTTAAAGAAAAATCTCGATGCCACATCAGCAAAGCCCTGCATCCATCTTTTTCTTTGCCTCCAAGACTGCTTTAAAGTTAAGGGTTTTTCATCATAAACCACTGCACCATGAGCCCAGCCTACCTTCTGACCGTTTAAAACCAATTTACAAGTAAATTCCAAGTCTTCAGTAAGACATGTAGCCCCCCATCCAATCTCCTTTAAAACTTCCATATCTATACAAAAACCTGTTCCGCCGATTTGATTAGAAAGTCCTAAGTTTGCCCTTGCAAGCTGAAAAAGTCTGTTAGCAGTCCAAAAGGATATTGAATAGGATTCTGAAATCCAGGAATCATGAGGGTTTTTGCTGTCTATGTATCCCTGCACGACCTTATACCCCTCTTTTAATTTTCTATTGAGTTCCTTAAGGAAGTTTTTAGAAGCCAAATTATCAGCATCGAAGACTACGACAGCATCATATTTTTTATCTAAATTAAATAAAATATTAAACATCCATTCAAGGGCATATCCTTTCCCTTTTTTTAAACTATCAAATCTTTCATAAACTATAGCACCATGCTTTCTTGCAATATTTGCTGTATTATCTGAACAGTTATCTGCGATAACATATATATCGTAGAGATCCTTTGGATAATCAAGCATTTTTAAACTATCCACTATATTGCCTATAACCATTTCTTCATTATGGGCAGCAACTATTAGAGCAAAGGACTTTTCAGGTTCAGAAGCCACACTATTTTCCTTTTTCCTATAAAGGCCAAATAGTGAAATTATTAGGTAATACAAAGTTACTACAAAAACACCTATTTGAAAGAAAAAGGTTAAATTGTAAATTAATCCCTTCATGTCTATTCCTCCATAAAATTATTCTGTCTGTTAATATTTTTTGTATAACAGTAACTTAATTATACTAATTAAACACTCCATATCCTATTATAAGCCCTTCTTCTTTCCTTCAAAAGTCTGCCTTCGCAATGTTTATAATTTATTTACAAAATGGCAACAAATTGTCCAAAATAATGGATGTGGATAAAAATGTCCACATTTGTTATAATTATTTTAATCAAATCATTTTTCTAAGCTTTTTCATTCAAGGAGGTTTACTATGGCTGAAAAAAGGAAAAGTAAACGAAAAAACAAAAAAAGAGGCGTATTAAATATATTATTGATAATATTCCTATTTATATTTCTTTTTATTTTTGCAGCTGGAATTGGAGTTGCAATTGCAGTAATAAAATCTGCTCCTGAAATTGATGCCAACATACTCGACAACTTAAAACAGAGCAGCAAAATATATGACAAGGATGGGAACTTTATAGAGGACTTTTCAGATGTTCAAAACAGAACAGTAGTTCCACTAAAAAAAATACCTAAACATGTTCAGCACGCCTTTATCGCAATAGAAGACGAAAGATTTTATAAGCATCACGGAATCGATCCAAAGAGAATACTTGGTGCTTTATGGTATGATATTAAAACTATGTCCAAGGCTCAAGGTGCCTCAACAATAACACAGCAGCTTATTAAAAATATCGCATTATCTCCAAAAAAGGATTTTTCAAGAAAACTTCAAGAAATATATCTTGCAATTCAACTTGAAAGAAAACTCAGCAAAGATCAAATACTTGAAGGCTACCTAAATACAATTTATCTTGGTGGAAGTGCTTATGGAGTCCAAGCTGCTTCAATGTTCTACTTTGGTAAGGATGTTAATGAACTTACTGTTGCTGAAGCTGCTTTAATTGCAGGACTTACCCAAAGTCCTTATAAATATTACCCATATAGCAAAAAAAATCAAGAAAACCCAAAGACATATTTAGATAGGCAGCAGACAGTCCTTAAAAAAATGCTAAAGCAGGGTTATATAACTCAACAACAATACGATGAGGCCATAAACCAAAAGCTTGTTTTTAAAAGCAAAGAATCTCCAAATACAATGAAATATCAGTGGTTTATAGAACCTGCCATTGATGAAATTGCAAAGGATATGGCAGAAAAGTTAAATATAACAGAAAGCGAAGCAAAGCAAAGGCTAAGAACCGGTGGGTATAGCATATATCTTACCATCGACACTAAAATTCAAGAAGCTGCAGAAGCTGTAATAAATGATGATAGCTTCTTTAAACAATTTAACTTAAAACCATATGCTTCAACTGAAAATTCTCCAAAAGTTGTGCAACCTCAGGCAGCTGCAGTTATAATGGACTATTCTACAGGCGAAGTAAGGGCGATAGTTGGAGGACGTGGACCTCATCCATTAAGATCCATAAATAGGGCAACAGATGTAAAAAGGCAACCAGGTTCAGCTATAAAGCCCCTTTCAGTTTATGCACCAGCTATCGATACGCAATTTGCAACTGCTGCAACTGTTGTTGAAGATAGTCCTTTTTCTCAGGAACTTTTGGCTGCAACAGGAGGATGGGAACCTAAAAACTATGATAATTCCTATAGAGGAAATGTAACTGTAAGAGAAGCAATTACACGCTCTATAAACGTTGTAGCATCTAAAATCTTACTTCAATTAGGTATAGGGACATCCGTCGATTATTTACAAAATAAATTTCATATATCAACAATAACAAACTCCGATAAATATGTAGCACCACTTTCCCTAGGTGGTCTTACAGAAGGAGTTTATCCAATTGAAATGGCTGCAGCCTATGGAGTTTTCGCAAACAAAGGGATTTACTCTGAACCAATACTTTACACAAAGGTTACTGATAGATACAATAACATAATTGTTGAAAGGGCGTCTACACAATCAAGATCAATATCAAGTCAAGCTGCTTATATTATGCTTGATATGATGAAGGATGTTGTAAGAAAACCTTATGGAACAGGTGGAAGGGCAAGATTTGGTTCTATGCCTGTGGCAGGAAAAACTGGAACAACTTCTGATTACACAAATGTTTGGTTCTGCGGTGTAACACCATATTATTCAGGCGCTGTTTGGATAGGCCACGATAAGCCCAACACATCTATCCCTGGACTTAAAAGCTCACTTGCAGCAAGAATATGGGGAGAAATAATGAAAAGAGCCCATGAAGGCTTAAAAGTGGTTGACTTTGAAAAACCAAACGGAATAGTATATGAAAAAGTTTGCTTAGATTCTGGAAAATACCCAACAGATCTATGTTTTAATGATCCAAGGGGAAACAGAGTTGTAACTGAAATGTTTATCGAAGGAACTCAACCTGTTGAATTATGCGATTACCATGTAAATATAATCCCTGAACCAGATACAACAACACCAGAAAATCCTAATAATACGCAAAATATTGAAGGACAAAATCAAGAAACTCAAAAACCATCAAATGATACCACTGGACAAAATCAGCAAAACCCTCAAGAGGGTCAAAACTCACAGCAAACTAACCCCACACCACCAAAGCAATAGGTCCTTTTTAGGACCTATTGCTTTTTCAATTTATTTTTCAACTCATAAAGCTTAATTACCTCTTCTAATGCCTTTGTAATAATAGGTGCGCCAAACTCAACGTCATCGGAACCTTCCATCTTACCTGGGTCTCCTACTCCTACTATTGGAATATCGTATCTGCTTAAAACATCTACTGTATCCCCCTTAATTATTTTGTCATCCTTAGGATTTCCATCCTTATCAACAGCCTTATGAGTAACATTACCATTCCTATCTATAGAAGCATCTACTTCAACCCCAGTTACTTTACTTGTATTTGAAGCTACTGCTACAGCTCCAATTACTTCAACTTCATTAGAATTTAAAATATACTCCATTGCCTTCTCTCCATCACCCTTGTGGGTGTTCCCCCTGTCATCTACCATAACAATTACAGGATCATGCTTTGCTTCCTTAATAAGATCAACTATTTCTTCTCCAGATAATATAGTTGGATTTCCTGCAGATCGTGATATTACCCTCGCACCTATATTTTGCGCTGCTGCTTCAATAGCTCTTTGGGCCATTAAGTCTCCATCTGTAACAATTATTACCTTCTTTTTCATTTAATCAACTCCTAATTTTTTGTCTTAGGATTAAATAAAAGAGCCATGATATATCCAAAAAATACTGCTGCAGCAATTCCTGCAGATGTTGCCTTTACTCCTCCTGTAAAGGCTCCAATTAGACCATATTTTTCAACCTCTCTAATTGCACCTTTAGCAAGGCTGTATCCAAATCCCGGAAGAGGAACAGTAGCTCCAGCTTTACCTAGTTTAACAAGAGGTTCATATACTCCAATAGCACCTAATATAACCCCTGCAGTAACAAAATAAACTAAGATCCTTGCGGGAGTTAAATTTGTTTTGTCCATAAGGATTTGAGCAATCATGCAAATGCTTCCTCCAACTAAAAAGGCCCATATATAATCCATCATTTTTCTAAGCTCCTTTCAATAGTAATAGCATGAGCTATTCCCGGAATGGATTCACCCTGTTGGGTGCTGGTTGGACTTAAAAGAGCGCCTGTAGATATTATCATTATTCTATTTAAATTTCCATTTATTAATTGCTTATAAATATATCCTCCAAACACAGAGGCAGAACAGCCGCATCCGCTTCCTCCGGAATGAACATCCTGGGTTGTAAGGTCGAATATCTCTATTCCCGCATCTGTGAATTTAGTCGTAATATCATATCCATTTTGCTTTATAATATCCGCTGCAATTTCTCTACCAATTTTTGCCAAGTCGCCGGTCATTATAAGGTCATAATCAGCTGCAGTAAAGCCTGTATCTTTAAGATGCCTTAATATTGTATCAGCAGCAGCCGGTGCCATCGCCGCTCCCATATTATTAGCATCCTTAATTCCAAAATCTACAACTCTTCCTGTTGTAATATAAGTAACATAAGGTCCTTTTCCTTCCCTTCCTAAAACTACTGCACCTGCTCCAGTAACTGTCCACTGGGATGTTGGAGGTCTTTGATTGCCATGTTCAAGGGGAAATCTAAACTGTCTTTCTGCTGATGAAAAATGGCTTGAAGTTGCTGCAATTGTAATATCAGCAAATCCTCCATCCACCATCATTGCCGCAAGACTCATGGCCTCAGTCAATGTTGAACATGCACCGTATAGACCAAAAAAAGGAATGCCAAGTTCCCTTGCTGCAAAGCTTGATGAAATTATTTGATTTAAAAGATCCCCTGCAAAAAAGTAATCAACCTGGTCTGGTGATAAGTTTATTTTATTCATAGCAAGCCTTACTGCTTCTCTAAGCATCTTTGATTCTGCCTTTTCCCACGATTTTTCACCAAAGAGGTCGTCCTCTAAAACAATATCAAAATAATCCTTTAAAGGTCCTTCCCCTTCCTTAGGCCCTACAATCGTTGCAGTAGATAAAATAGAAGGAGGATTTTTAAGCTTTATAGTATGAAGGCCCATCTTTTTTTCTGCCATATACTTCACCTCGCAAGCACTTTGACAAGATAGTATATTATACCAACAATAATCGATGAAGAAATACCGTAAACTAAAATAGGTCCTGCAATTACGAACATTTTAGAACCTACCCCAAAAATATATCCCTCTCTTTTATATTCCATAGCAGGAGAAACTATTGAATTTGCAAATCCTGTAATAGGGACGATTGATCCTGCTCCTGCATACTTGCCTATATTGTCGTATACTCCTAAACCAGTTAAAAAGGCACCTAAAAACACCATAACAGTTGCTACATAATATCCAACATCATCCTTTGAAATTCCAAAGGATAAGAATAGATTCATGAAAAATTGCCCAACATCACAAATAAGACCTCCAACTACAAAGGCAAAAATAGCATCCTTAATAAGGGATGACTGAGGGACTTTTTTTTGGACCATCTGCTGATATATATTCTTTATTTCATTTTCCTTGCGCTTTTCCATACCATCACCTTACTTCCTTTATCTTTTCATTTTCCCCTACAATAAAGGAGTTAAGGTCTATTTTATTTTTATCATAATCAAACCTTAATAGTTTATCCTCCTTTTGCTTTACCGTTGAAACATCGCTTTTTTTATGATTATTAAACATAAAACCACCTCCGGCTACTAAATATTTTTCCCATCCATATAAAAAAAATACAAAAAAAATCCGGCTACTGCCGGTTTACTTTAACGATTCTTTTATGTAATTTAAAACCTTTTTTTCTATCCTTGAAACCTGAACTTGGGATATTCCAAGCATTTTTGCTACTTGGCTTTGAGTTAAATCTTTAAAATATCTCAAAATTATTATCTGTCTTTGTTTAGGATCAAGCCTATTTATAACTTCCTTTAAGGCAATTTTGTCGATCTGATCCCCTTCTGAATTTTCCTCTTCACTTATTCTATCTATCAAAAGTATCGGCGAACCATCGTCCTGATGAATTGTATCATACAAATATTCAGGCCCGCTTATGCTCTCAAGGCTCAAAAGAACATCTTCAGCAGTTATACAAAGTTCCTGAGCAATTTCTTCAATAGTTGCTTCCCTTCCTAACTCCTTAAAAAGCTTTTCCTTCGTTTGCTTAACTTTTTTTGCAGTATCCTTCATACTCCTACTGAATTTGATAAAACCGTCATCCCTTAAATGCCTTCTAACTTCGCCCAAGATCATAGGAACTGCATAGGTAGAAAACCTTACGTTTTGTTCTACTTTAAAATTTTTAATAGCCTTGACAAGACCGATACATCCAATCTGAAAAAGGTCCTCATATTCAAAGCCCATATTTACAAATCTTTTTATAACAAGATTAACCAACCCCAAATTGTTTTTAACCAAAATGTCCTGGGCTTCTTTATCCCCATTTTGACTTCTAAGTATGAGCTGATATACTTCCTCTTGATTATCCATCAATTTTGTGGGCGAATCATTCTGCATATGAATTCCCCCAAAATCATAATTGTTTAAACTCTTTTGTCATTATAACTCTTGTTCCCTTTCCAGGTTCTGATTCTACCTCAAGGGAATCCATAAAGGTTTCCATAACAGTAAATCCCATTCCTGATCTTTCAAGTTCAGGTCTTGATGTATAAAGGGGCTGTCTTGCAAGTTCAACATCCTCTATTCCCTTTCCATAGTCTATAACCTCAACAGTTAATTTTCTTCCATCTATTTTGCACTTTAAAACAACTGTTCCTTGAGTATTTTCATATCCGTGAATAATAGCATTAGTTACAGCCTCAGAAACAGCCGTTTTAACATCAGAAAGCTCCTCTATAGTAGGATCAAGTTGTGATGCAAAGGCAGCCACAACAACTCTTGCAAAGGCTTCATTTTGAGATTTACTTGGGAATTCTAATTTCATTTCATTTTGAAACATTTTACATCCCCCTTTTAAAATTCCAATAAAGCTTTTTGTAAGTTATCATATTCTTTAATAATTTTAAAAAGCCCACCAAGTTCGAATATCTTTTTAATATGGGGCTTTAAATTAATTATAGCAACTTTCCCATTAAATTCCTTAACTTTTTTATATCTTCCTATTATTACTCCAATGCCTGAACTGTCCATAAAATTTACTCCAGAAAAATCAAAAATAATTTTGTTAAGTCCAGTTTCATCTATTTTATTATCAATTTTTATCCTGACTTCCTCAGCAGAATGATGATCAAGCTCCCCCATTAGCTTTATTAAAAGAACATCATCTTTTCTATCAAAAAAAAGCTGCATCCAAATCCCCCCAAATAAAAACTTACAGTATATATATTCTATAAAAACCATTAATTTCCTTCTTGTTTTAAAAAAATAATTTACCCAAAGGGGTAAATTATTTATTGCTTCTTTTTAAACTTCATAATATAAACTGCCAAAAAAATCACTACTATTACCAAACCAAAAATTGCAGGATTTTGTAAAAATGCTACTGATTGATATAATGTTAAAAGTCCAAAGGCAATAAATACAATTCCTGCACCAATTTTAATATAATGCTCCGGCATTTTTTGAACTGCAAACCTTCCAAATAAAAACCCTATACTGTCGGCTATAAACATACCAATTATAGAACCTATCAAAACTGATATAGGACTTTTTAACTGTGCTGCAAGGGTAAAGGCCATAATCTGAGTTTTATCTCCTAGTTCAGCAAGGAAAAAAGCTAAAGCAACAACAACAAAATTAGGCAGTTTAAATTTAGTTTCTTTAATTTCCTCCTCTTCTTCCTCCTCTTCATCCCTCAAAGTCATAAATCCAAAGGCCAAAAATAAAACTCCTGTTATAATCTGAACTAAATTCATAGGAATAAGATTTCCTATGCTGCTGCCCAATAATACTGCAATTATATTTAATAAAACAGTGGCAATAAAAATTCCAACTGCCGCATCCCTTACTTTATATTTACTTGCAAGAGCTGCAGCAAGAAGCTGAGTTTTATCTCCCATTTCAGCTATTAGGACAAAAAATAGCGTTTTGATAAGTGCCATACTATCCCTCCTGTCATTATTTTTTACAAATTAAAAGACCTTTAACACAATGCTTGAGCATTGTGTTAAAGGTCTCGCTTGCATAACCGCCGATAAAGCCAGGCCAAATGGCCAGTATGTTGACTTTATCAACCCTTTCGGGCAGCTACTCCCCTTTAACATAGATCTAAATTCTGAAAATATTATAATATATTTTTCCTAAAAAGTAAATATAATAATTTTATAAGGTTTCTCTTGATAAGGAGGAAAATAAATGTTAAAATCCTATATTGTATAGATTAACAGAGGGAGGAAAATGAAGATATGGAAATGTGGCTTAAGGAAATGCAAATTGAAGGCGCTGCTATGACCTATAAGGTAAAGGAAACGCTCGTTAGGAAAAAGACTCAGTATCAAGACCTTGCAATAGTTGATACAGATGTATTTGGAAGAATGCTAGTTCTTGACGGAATAGTTCAAACAACAATTAAAGATGAGTTCGTTTACCACGAAATGATTACCCACATTCCTCTCTTTACACATCCAAATCCAAAGAAGGTTTTGGTTGTCGGCGGTGGAGATGGCGGTGCAATTAGAGAAATTTTAAAACATAAGAGCGTAGAAAAGGCTGTTCTTTGCGAAATAGACGGAGACGTAATAGAAGAATGTAAAAAATATCTTCCTGAAATAAGCTGTGCCCTTGATGATCCAAGATGCGAAATATTCGTTGGCGATGGTATACAATACGTTAAGGAGCATAAAAACGAGTTTGACGTTATAATCGTTGACTCAACAGACCCATTCAGCATTGCTGAAGGATTATTCGGTGGAAACTTCTACAAAGATATATACAACGCATTAACAGAAGACGGTATATTCGTAGCTCAAACTGAAACTCCATTCTATTTACCAGAAACAGTAAAGAAAGTATTTAACGATGCAAGAAACATATTCCCTGTAACTAAATTATTTATGGCTGCTATTCCTACATATCCAGGAGGATATTGGAGCTTTACAATAGGATCCAAAAAATATGACCCAACACAAGTTGATACAACAAAAATTCCAGAATTAGATACAAAATACTATACTCCTGAAATTCATAAAGCATGTTTCGTATTACCAAAATATATTCAAGAATTAGTAAAATAAGCCCTCTTATCATGAGGGCTTATTTTTTAACATATCTTCAACTATCTTGCTTTTGTCGCATTTTCCTAATGCTAAAAGCCTGTTATATATTTTCTGTGCTTCTTCTCTTTTATCATTTAAAATATAAGATCCGACTAATTTTATTAAAAACTTTTCTTCAATTTTAATATAATCCGTCCTTATAGCCTCATCAGTAGCCCTTTTAAAGGCTTCACATGCCTTTTTGTAGTCCTTTAATTTGTAATATTCAATAGCAAGTTGCATAGATAAAAACAATTTTTCATTATCCTTTAAACCTTCTAAGTTTAAACCTTCCTCTAATGTCTCTATAGCTTTTTTCCTGCTGAAAAGACTTCTTCTCTGATATACCCTGTTTATGTCTTTAAGGCTTTTTACAGGTCTTTTTGATTCATAAAAAATAAATAGCAATACAAACAAAACTAAAACTACGCTCTTAATAGTTGAAGGTAAAAAATCCAAGTATCCTGAAAATCCAATCAATAAAACTATAATAAATAAAAGCAAGATCAAACTTCTTAATCCTTTTTTATCCACCAACTTTAATCCTCCTACTTTATATAATCTATGTAGTTTATTATGTTAGCCCTTTCATCTATATATCCTTCTATTTTATCAGACTTACAGGTTAATATAGTTGTAATGCCAGGTCCGTGTCCCATCTTAATACAGTCGCTGTGGATAACTACGCCAACGCTTACAGCACCCTTTAAATACCCTCTTCCATAGGTATTATCGCAATCCTTCAAAAGGACTAAATCACCAAATTTTAATTTATCAAGTCCAAGTCTTTTTATCTCCTCCATATCCTCCGTCATAATATCATAATCCCCTGAAAAGGCAGTAGCTGCACCTATTCCTGAACCCATAAGATAAGCAGGAACTTCTGCAACGACAGGAACTTTGATCTTTCCATCTTCCTCCTTTATAGGAAAATTTAAAAATAGCCTTGGATCAACATTCATAACTTCAACATCAGGGTAATCTAAAAGTTTTAATCCCTGTCCCCATGCTTTAATTAAAATCTTGTCATCCACTGCCATCTTTTCTAAGTCTTCTTCTTTAAATTCAATCAAAACATGGTCAATTCCTCCGTGCTTTCCTATAACAAAACCCTTAGCACCCTTTGCATCTCCTGTTACAACCCTTGCCTCGTTTCCAATGCAGGCAAAAAGCATCAGAGCTCCATTTTCATTCTTATCTTCATTCCTAATTGAAACTCCAGGTTCCACATGATCTCCAGACCATCCAAAAACAGAATCTCCAACCCTAACGTTATATGTTATTCCACCAGTTGCAGGCAAAACATGTGCTTTCCCGCTTACATCTACCCTAAATGGAGTTGCACTAACAGGATGATGGATTTTCCCTTGAACCGATTGGATAACTGTCCTTTCAAAATTTGTTCTTAGCATGTTAATCCCCCCCAAAAAATTAAGCTAATTATATTATAACAAATATTAATTTATATAGGATAATTTTTTACAAACTACACATAATTTTATTAGAAACTCTATCGGAGGTGAAAAAATGGTAAGAAAAAGCAAGAAATGGATATTAGGCAAAGAGCTTCCAACAGCATCTAAAAGATATAAGATAGGTCCTGGAATTGATCTGATAGATGAAAAGTTTAGAGAAACATTTGGATATAGAAGAAATGATACAAGATAAAAGGACTGCAAAAGTGCAGTCCTTTTGTTATAGGGCTCTATCTATGGCTTCTTTATCAAATCCTACAATAATTCTTCCGTTAATATCAATTACAGGAACTCCCATTTGGCCTGATTTTCTAACCATTTCCATAGCTGCTGCTCTATCTGCAGCAACATTCTTTTCAGTAAATGGAACGTTTCTCTGTCTTAGGTAATCCTTTACCCTAGTGCACCATGGTCATGTTGGAGTAGTATAAACTGTTACTGCCATATTTATTCCTCCTTTATCAATTATACCTGTATAGGGTATATTTCTTTCTATTTACATTATATTTCAATAGTCTAAAAAAATCAACTACTTATCCAAAATTTTACTTCATTAAATTCTTTATCTGTTATTTTAAAATACTCTCTTAGTATTTGGTCTATAATATTAGCATTCCCACCCTTTGATACTTCATTCTCAACATCTTTTATATATTCTGGTATTTTTATCCTTAAAATATTGTAAGGGTAATATTCATATAGATTGTCTCCAAGCTTTTTAAGATGGGTTTTAATATAAAATTTATAAAGTGAACTGTTTAAAATTCCAACTAAAAACTCATAAGTATACAATGATTTATAAAGCCCTAAAATTTTTAGTCCATAAACATCGGCACTAAAATAGCTTCCAGTATCGATGGTAAACTTATTGCTGTCTGCCTTATAAGGGAAGATTATCTTTTTGTCCTCAAACAAATCTATGCTTCTTCCCCACTGAAGTTCATACCACCTTCTAACTCCCCTTTGACATTCTCTTCTTTTTAAAAGCCTTTCCTTATATTTTTCTACATGCTTTAAAGCATTCCTAAATTTTTTTTCATCATCTATTAAATTTGAATATATCAAGCATTTGTCTGGCTTAATCACATTAAATTTCTCTATATTGCTCCCCTTAATCCAAGGCTTTAATAACTCCTCTTCAATTTCAAGCTCTTTTGCTTCATCCCAAGTTAAAACAAAAGCATCGTCACAGCCTGTTATTATCCCTTGAAAGCACTCTGCAATTTCACACAAATTTACTCCTTTTATTTTCTTTATAATGCTTTTTTCTAAGCTGTTTAAAAAAATCCAGCCATCATTAGATAACTCATCCTTTAAAATCTCAACTCTTTTAGTGTATAAGCTCCTTTTTTTCTCTATATCTTCAAAAATCTCATTAATATGTTTGTTATAATATGGTAAAAATTTAAAATACTCTATATTGGTTTTTTCCCCTTTTATAAGGTATATAATTATATTATCTATACCTGCATTTTTAAAAACCCTAACCCCATAAAAATCTATAATTTTTTCTATTGAAGAATTGTTTAAAATAAAATTTCTGATGCCGGAGGCATTTTGTGCTTCTAAAAGGTATCTTGAAATAAAAAATATTAATTTTCCACCATCCTTTAAGCTTTCAATGGATTTTTTTATAAAGCAGTAGGAAAGATCACCCTTGTCATAGAAAACATCACCGAAATTTTCTTTTAGCCTTTCTCTGTAATCTTTAAGTAGGACCTTATGTCCCATATATGGAGGGTTACCGATTATTACATGGAAATCATCTTTAACATCAAATAAAAAATCTCCATAAACTATATTTTTAGATATAATTCCACTTCTTTTATAAAGCTCTAATATTGTTATCTTTAAGGCCGCATCATCAAGATCCATACCATAGATGTTATTATTCACAACATGCTCCTTTGGATTTTTAATATTTAGTTTCTCTGCGTATCCCAATAATTTTTCGTAAATATAAACCAAAAAAAATCCTCCCCCACAGGAGGGATCTAAAATCTTTAAATTTGGATTTTTTTTATATTCTTCAAATCCTAATGTAGAATCCACCATAAACTTTATTACCTCAAAGGGAGTATAAACACTTCCTATTTTTTTCTTTTCTTCTTTATTCTTTAATCTCTGATATGTATCTCCTAAGCTTTCTCCCCATTTATCAAATATACTTAAATCCATAATTCCTTTAATTAAGCTTTCATAAGCTTTATCTAAGTCCTCCAAAAATTCCCTAAGCATATATCCTCCCTTATATCCTTGTTACTTCCTTCCAATCTAAATACTTATTTAGCTTTTCAACCAGCTTTTCTAAATTAATTTTATCTATATCATCAAATCTATTAAACTTAGGGCTGTCAATATCTAAAACCCCGTAGAGCACATCATCCTTTATAATCGGGACAACAATTTCAGAATTTGAAGCGCTGTCGCAGGCTATATGGCCTTCAAACTCATGGACATTCGGCACAATATATGTTCTTCTGTCCCTTGCTGCACTTCCGCAAACACCCTTGCCTATTTTTATCCTTGTGCAAGCAGCCTTGCCGCCAAAGGGACCTAAAACAAGTTCCCCATCCTTCATAAGATAAAATCCTGCCCAATTTATATCCTCTAAATTATCATACATAAGAGCTGCTACATTACAAAGATTTGCAAGAACATCCCTTTCTGCAGAAATATAGCTTTCTATTCTATAAATTAACATCTTATATAACATTTCCTTCGATTCTGCAACTATTTTTGAATTATTTAACATATATTCACCCCCAAATTTCTTTTTATATTAATATATCATTTAAAACTTTGACATTCAACATCTAAAACAAAAGGGGTGCTTTTTACACCCCCAAATTTTAAGTGATAAACACCTATTTTATTCAATTTCCCCAATTTTATCTTCTACTTCCTTTACAAGTGCTCCACTATCTACAAGTCTGCTAGCCTTGTTTATATCTACATACATTACTCTATCCTCATCAAGATGTTCTATTTCCCTTCTAATTAGCTTATATGCAGCTTCCGTTCCATTTCCAAGTTTAAAATTGCCCCTAAAATCAATAGCCTGAGCTGCTGCAAGATATTCAATTCCTAATACCCTAGATACATTATAAATAATACTTCTTGCCTTCCTTGCAGCAGTAGTCCCCATACTTACATGATCCTCTTGATTTGCAGATGATGGAATGGAATCCACTGATGCAGGATGGGCAAGAACTTTATTTTCAGAAACTAAAGAAGCTGCTGAATACTGTGCAATCATAAATCCTGAGTTTAATCCACCATTTTTAGTTAAAAAGGCTGGAAGGTCGTTTAACTGATAATTTACAAGCCTTTCTATTCTTCTTTCGGATACATTAGCAAGCTCTGCCACTGCAATTCCTAGGAAATCCATAGCAAGAGCAACTGGCTGTCCGTGGAAATTACCTCCTGAAATTACCCTCATCTCATCCTCAAAAATTAAAGGATTGTCTGTTGCTGAATTTATTTCTATTTCTATAACCCTTTTCACATATTCTATAGCATCTTTGCTAGCACCATGTATCTGCGGAATACACCTTAATGTATAGGCGTCCTGAACTCTAAGTTCACCCTGCCTTGTGATTAAACTACTTCCTTCTAAAATTCTTAAAAGATTTCTTGCACATTTTAACTGTCCTATCTGAGGCCTTACCTCATGAACCCTGTGATAATAAGCGTCAGTAATTCCTCTTAGTGCCTCAACCGTCATGGAAGCTATAATATCGGAAGCTTTAGCAAGGTTTATAGCATCATAAACAGCTAATGCCCCAATTGCTGTCATAACCTGCGTTCCATTTATTAAAGCTAATCCTTCCTTTTCAACAAGCTCAACCTTTTCTATCCCAGCTCTTTTTAAAGCCTCTTCTCCGCTTAATCTTTCGCCTTGATAATATGCTTCACCTTCACCTATCATCACAAGAACCATATGTGATAAAGGTGCAAGGTCCCCACTGGCTCCTAATGATCCCTTTTCATATATAACAGGATGAACTCCTTTATTTAGCATATCTATAAGGGTTTGAAGGGTTGATAATCTAACTCCAGAATGTCCCTTTGAAAGAGCATTAGCCCTTAAAAGCATTATAGCCCTCACAATTTCAGCATCCAGCTCATCTCCAACTGCACAGGCATGGGAAACTATAAGATTCCTCTGAAGCCTTTTAGCATCCTCCTTTGAAATTACAACATCGGCAAACTTTCCAAATCCAGTTGTAATCCCATATTCTATCCTTTCCTCTTGAACAAACTTGTCGACTAAAGCCCTTGCCTTTTCTACCCTAAATTTAGCTTCATCTGAAATCTCAACATAATAACCATTTCTTGCAACGTTTACAACATCCTGAATAGTTAAATGGTGTCCATCGATCACAACCTTGTTCATTACGTTACCCCCCTAAAAAGTTACCAAACTATAAATTTTACATAATTATTATAACATTTATTTAACTTTTTCGAAATATATAAATTTATAAAATATTTTGTCAAATATTTTATAAATATTATTTATTATTATAAAAAAGCCCTTAAGAAGTATTTAACTTCTTAAGGGCCATAGATTAATCCTTCTTCACAACGAAGCTGTAAATCCAATAGCACAATACAAATCCCATTACCGCTGAAGTCCATGGGCTTGAAGTTATTGCTGGAAGTATCTTTTCTCCAATTCCAATGTTTACTCCAACCATTGCAAAAACTGCAAGAAGTATTCCAACTAAGGATTCCCCAGCAACCATACCTGACGCCAAAAGAACTCCCTTTTCTGTCTTTTCCTTTAGAACCTCTTCATTATCCTTGAACTTCTTATCAACAACTGCTCTTACAATACCGCCAATTACAACCCCTGCACTTAAATGAATTGGAAGATATAGTCCAAGGGCAAATGGAAGTATTGGAATACCCATAAGTTCACACATTACTCCAAAGGAAATACCTGCAAGAACTAATGTCCATGGAAGTTGTGAAGTCATAATTCCTTTAACAACCATCGACATCATAGTTGCCTGAGGTGCTGGAATTTCCTTTGATCCAATTCCGTAGGCTGAGTTGAGCATTAGTATAACATAACCTATAGCAGCTGCAGATGCTGCAGATGCAAGGAACATACCAATTTCAAGATTCTTTGGAGTTCCACCTATTATGAATGTTGTCTTTAAGCTTTGTGCTGTTCCTCCAGCGATTGCAATAGCAACACAAACAATTCCGCCTGCAATAATAGCAGCAACCATTGCTCTATTATCAGCATGTCCAGTAATCTTTAATATACCTGTTATAAACAATAGTGATGAAATCGTCATGCCAGAAATTGGGTTATTTGATGTTCCGATCATACCAACTAATCTTGCTGATACAACTGAGAAGAAGAAGGCAAATATAATAACAAATATTGCACCAGCAACTGGAACATTAGTCATTGGGAATAACCAAGCCATGATGAATACAAATATTGCACCTGCGATAACATAAGTCATAGGAACGTCAACATCTGTTCTCTTTTGGCTTGCCTTTGCGCCAATTCCTGACATAGCTGACTTAAAGGATCTTGCTATAGTTGGCATAGCTTTAGCAATGCTTATGAATCCACCTGCAATAACTGCTCCGGCACCCACATATCTTATATACTTACTCCATATAGCCCAAGCATCCATGTCTTTAATTAAAGCTGCTGATGGGAATAATGGCTCTGTAAGGCCTGCACCTATATACTTAATAAGAGGAATAAGCCCAAGCCAAGCAACAAGTGCACCGGCAAACATATACATACCGATTTCAATACCAACGATATAGCCAACACCTATTAAAGCTGCTGTAACGTCAGCACCAAAAATTGTTCCCTGCAAAGGTTTAATAGTCCATTCTGGTTCATACTTCCAAAGAAGTAGCCCTTCTGATAAGAACTTAAATATTCCGCCGCCTGCAACACCTGTCATCATTGTCTTAAAACCTGTTCCTCCAGTACTTGAAGAAACTAAAACTTCAGCAGCTGCCATACCTTCTGGATAAACAAGCCTTCCGTGCTCTTCAACGATTAAATATCTTCTTAATGGAACAACGAACAAAATACCTAAAAGGCTGCCTAAAATTGCAACAACAGTTATTGTTCCAATGGTTAGTTTATCACCAAAAATTATAACCGCAGGAATTATAAATATAAGACCACCTGCTAAGGATTCTCCCATTGACGCCATCGCTTGAATCATATTAGCTTCAAGGATATTATTTCTTCTTAGAATACCCTTAAGTATTCCAGTGGCCAAAATAGCACCAGGAATACCTGCAGCTATTGTCATACCAACCTTAAGTCCAAGATAAGTATTTGCTGCACCAAATACTATTGCAAAAATGATACCGATAAAGATTGATAAAACTGTCATTTCTGGCATAGCTTTGCTTACAGGAACATATGGAACATAATCGTCACCTGAAACTCCGCCATAAGCTCCCGCAGAAAGCCCTTTATTTTCTGCCATAAGACCCCCTCCTTTAGAAATTTGTTAGATTTTGTCGCACAAATATATAAATTCTACATATTTGTAAAAATTCCTTCTTTGCTTTTAAAAAAATTTTTAATTTTTTATAATTTTTCTATTCCATTTGTCATTTTTTTGAATAAAAAAAGCACCTCAATATGAGATGCTCATTTTAAAAACTTTTTCAATATTTTTATACACTATCTTTTCGATGTCTTCATACTTATAGCCCCTTTTTAAAAGCAAATCAATTACAGCCATTGACTTTGATGCATCTTCAAGTCCCCTAGTAACCTTATTTTCATCTGAAAAACTCGATGTAGCATCAAAGCTCAAAAAGTCGCAGAAATCAAATCCAAGGGCAACATGATCTATTCCTGCCTTTTCAACCATATAGTCTATATGATCAACAAATCCTTCAAGGGTTGGATTAAACTCATCTATAAAATCCGGCCATGCATTTATCCCAATTACTCCCTTTTTTTCTGCAATAGCCTTTATCTGTTCATCCTTTAAATTTCTCGGATGAGGGCAGAGAGAATAAGCGTTTGAATGGGATGCTATTATCGGTTTTGTTGTAATTTCGCATATATCCCAAAATGTTTTTTCATTAGCATGAGAAACATCTACTACGATTCCAAGGTTTTCTAGTTTTTTTATAGCAACTTGTCCAAGTCTTGTTAAACCTCTTTTAGGATCACCCTTAACACCTGTTCCCAATTCATTCTCCTCATTCCAAGTTAAACTTGCATGCCTGATCCCGATCTCATATAAAAGATCTAAGTAATGAATGTCCCCCTTAATGCCCGAAAGCCCTTCACATCCTAAAACAATCTGCATCTTACCTTCCCGTCTTATCCTTTCAAAGTCTTCATATTTTAGCACAATCTCTACAATATCTTTAATTTCCTTCAATTCATTAAAACCTTCATTTATTATTTCATTCATTCTGTCTAATGGATCCACATTCATTTTGTCTATCCATATAACAGCAATTAATCCTCCTATACCGCCTCTTTTCAATTTTTCATAATGATATTTTCTAAATATATCCCTTTCCCCATTTTGCCTTTTTACAGTAATATCTGTTAATATATCTGAATGTGCATCAAATATAAACATATTGGTCCCCCCTTAAATATTAAGGGGATGGAATCCATCCCCTATTGGCCAAATAGTCTTAATATTAAATTTCCATTTAGTAAGCCTAAATAATTTCCAATTACATAGCCCCACACACCCACAAGCATAGCAGGTAGCACTAGTTCATTCCATCCCTTTGCTATTGCCATTGCTGCAGCTGTTGTAGGTCCTCCTACATTAGCATTAGAAGCAACGCAAAGTTCCTCTAAATTTAATTTAAACAATCTACCAATTCCAAAGGTAACAATTAAGTTTACAATTACCATCAAAGCACAGAATACAAACAAAATTGGACTATTTAGAATTATCATCTTAATATCTGCTGGTGCTCCAATTACTACAAAGAATATATATATTAAAAATGTTCCTAATTCCTGTGCACCTCTGATTTCTCCAAAGAATTTTGGGAATAGCGTTGCAAGAATAACTGTCAAAGTAGTTATTATAAAATACTTCTGACCTAAAATTGATTTTCCTAACTCTCCAAGACCGGTTGAATTTATAAAAGAACAGAATTTAATTGAAACAGCTACTATTACAAATGCACTTCCCATTGCCTTTGCAATATCAAGAAGTGAAATTTCCTTTCTGCCCCAGTATTCTGCAGCCTTGTTTTTTTCATCGGTTGCTGCAGTTTCACTTACAAACATATCCTCATATGGATGTTTAAAATATTTTTTAAAGAAGGCGTTAGCTGGAATTAGCATAAGAATCATAAAATATAAAGCCATGTTTAGATTGTCTGCAACGATAAGAGCATTTACTGTGTTTTTGTCTGCCTTAAAAGCCTCTGACATAGCAACAAAATTAACACCACCGCCGATATAACTTCCTGTCATAATTGCCGCTACTTTATGGGGTTCTGAAACAAAACCTTTTAAAATTAATACTGCAAGAATTGCACCTAATATTGTTCCAATAGCAGAAATATTAAATGCTAAAAAGGTCCTACCACTTTCCCTCCATATTCTTCTAAGGTCTGCCTTGTAAAGCAAGAGCGGAACTGCAAGAGGAACAACATAACCCCAAACAGTATCATAAACTGGCGATTCTGTTGGAATAATCTTTAAGTTTGCCAAAATCAAAGCACCTAAAAGTGCAATAATAGCACCGCTCACCTTTGATGCCCACTTATAAGTCTGTTCAAGATAAATACTTACAGCTGCCCAACCAACAAGAATTGCCCATAAAGCCCACGTATCATCCGGTTTAATAAACGGCATAAAATCCCCCTCCTTAATATTCTTAATTTAATATTATCATATTTTTCCAAAAGAGTTAAATATAAAAAACGGCTTAATTTTCTAATTTATTGAAAATTTAAGCCGTTTTTCTTCGTTTTTAGCATTATTTTTTCAATTTATTGAAATTAGAAACTTGGCGGCGTCATAGCCCAAATGGATATGCACTCCTCATCTCCTATATTGATAAACCTATGGGGAACAGTGCTGTCAAAGTATATGCTGTCGCCCTCTTCTAATATATATTCCTTATCTCCCCATTTTATTTTTAATTTACCTTTAATTACATATCCACATTCTTCCCCCTCATGGGCAATGAGCTCCTTTTTGTTACACTGACCAGGCTCTATTTTTACAATTAAAAACTCTATCTTTCTATTTAAATTTGGAGATAAAAGCTCATATGTTACATTTGAATTTGGCAGTTTTAATTGTTTTCTTTCATTTTTCCTAACAACCGGGTTGTTTTCCTCATAATTATCGAAAAAATAATTCATTGAAACATTTAAAGCCTTTGCTATTTTCCATAAAGACTCCACCGAAGGTCCAGTGATATCCCTCTCAATTTGACTTAATAGACCTATACTTAGTCCTGATTCCTTAGCTAGATCCTCAAGGCTTTTACCAAGTTCCTTTCTTAAACTCCTAATTTTTTTCCCAAGCTCCATATAACCACCCAAATCCTATCTTGCTAATTCATACATCGCCTTTGCATAAATCTTTGTAATCGTTATAAGATCCTCTATCTCAATATATTCATTTGCTTGATGTATTACATCTGGTTTTCCTGGGAAAAGCGGTCCAAAGGCTAGTGTGTTTGGCATTTCCTTTGCATAGGTTCCTCCACCTATTGCCAAAGGTTCACTATTATCATTAACAAATTCCCTATAAACCCCCA
Source organism: Caloramator sp. (assembly GCA_026416875.1). Taxonomy (GTDB): domain Bacteria; phylum Bacillota; class Clostridia; order Clostridiales; family Caloramatoraceae; genus Caloramator. The sequence goes on along the minus strand of JAOAEI010000004.1, from coordinate 20,629 downwards.
TAAGCTTTTGAACTAATTCATGGTCCTTTGCAAAATAAATGGGCTCCTGATGAGCAAGGTTTTCCACCTTAATGCCTGTTCCTTCAATCCTTTTATTAAACGGATTCATCATATCCTCAAGCTTATATGTGCAGGGATATCTTAAGTTAAGTGCTACAGTTACTTTATCTTCCTTCATATCAATAACACCAACATTAAAGGAGAGCTCACCTGTTTCATCCTTTAAGTAGCATCCGAAGGATTCACCCTTTGTTTCAAATCCAACATATTTATTCATAAAATCTATAAAATCCTTAATATCGCTATCTGGTAGATTTAGTTCGCTAAGGAAGGCAAACATAATCATTATGGCATTTTTTCCATGTTCAGGAACGCTTCCATGGGCTGAAACACCAAAGGCCTTAACTATTAATTTTATCGTCCTTATCTTCCACTTTAACATCAAATCCAGTTCTTATTGCAAATTCATCAGCCTTTTTTATAACAGCACCTTTATCTTTAGCATCAAGTCCTGCTTCGCAGTAATCCGGAACCATATTAGCTCTTTGTCCGCCCTTTATATATTCTATCTTTATATCGCCATTTCCTTTTCTTTCAAGTTCCTTCACTATGTTAAATACAGTTAGTCCCTTTTCGGCGTGGATTAGTGGAAATTCAGCATCTGGAGTAAATCCAGCAACCGGAGGTTTTTCAGATTTTAAATAATATGGAATATCATTAGAGCCTGTTTCTTCATTAGTTCCAAATATTATTCTTATCCTTTTTGAAAGTGGTAAATTCAAATCCTTAATAGCCTTTAATCCATATAAAGCAGCAATCATAGGCCCTTTATCATCGAGGGCACCCCTTGCATATATTTTGCCATCGTGAATTTCTGCACCATATGGTGGATATTGCCATCCATCTCCTTCTGGAACAACATCAAGATGCCCTAAAACAGCTATGTAATCTTCTCCTTCACCATATTCAGCATATCCAACATATCCATCCATATTTACAGCCTTAAATCCAAGCTCCTTAGATAAATTCAAAGCATATTCTAATGACTTTGCAACGCCTTCCCCAAAAGGCATTCCTTCCTTTGGAGTATCTTCAACACTTTTAATCTTTAAAATTTCCTGTGTTGACTTTATAATCTCATCCCTCATACTATCGATTTTTAAATTAATATCCATATCGATTCCCCCTTACTTTCGATTTCCTCTTTCAAAGGCTATCCAGCCCCGCCTGTTTAAATATCTTAAATACATAATAAGCCTTTCATAAACTGGTTCAGCCTCTTTACCATATTCCTCCAAAAGCTTTTGACCAATGTCGTAAACAGTATTTACCCCATCGATAAGCTCCCATACCCTTGAACCTAGGCCATCAAGCTCAATATCGCTCACCGCAGGTTTCTTAACAAGCCATCTCAAAAATTTCTCTATTGGCTTGTTGTGATAAAAAATCAAATAAATTTTTCCATCCCTTTTTTCAAAGGTAAGGTGCTTTTTCTTCGGGATATAAAGTAGAAAATTATCATCCTTCTTTTCCTTTGCCATAAAATCACCTGCCTAGTAAATTAAAGGAGAAGCATCAGCTTCTCCTTTAATTATAACTCACCATTAATTCATTTAAAAGAAAATTTTAACCTTCTCTTTTTGTTGAAAAACTATATACCCAGAAGGAGAAAAGAAGAAGAACAATTGCTGCAGTCCATGAACTTCCCGTGATAAGTGGAGCAATTCTTCCTCCAAAGGCTATATCTATTCCAAGCCCTGCAAAGGCCGCAACCAAAATTCCCATAAGTGCATCCCCAGCAACAAGCCCAGATGCAAGTAAAACTCCCTTTTCCACCTGTTCCTTTTGAACTTTTTCGTCATTTTTAAATCTATTTTCAACAAACAACCTAATGAGCCCTCCAACCAATATTCCTGCACTAAGATGTATAGGAAGGTAAAGCCCAAGGGCAACAGGAAGTATTGGAATACCCATCAAGGCAGTCATAACTCCAAACACTGCACCTACAATTACAAGGGCCCAAGGAAGCTGTCCTGTCATAACTCCCTTAACAACCATCGACATCAAAGTTGCCTGTGGTGCTGCTATTTGTTCTGAACCTATGCCGTAGATTCTATTGAGCATAAGAACAACCATTCCAACAAAAACTGATGCAACAGCAAGCCCTATATACATTCCTATCTCAACATGCCTTGGAGTTCCGCCTATGATAAAAGTTGTCTTAAGGCTCTGTGCTGCACCTCCTGCAACAGCAATTGCAACACAAACAATAGCACCTGCAACAAGGGCTGTAATCATTCCTGCATCCCCTGTATAACCAGTAAATCTTAAAACAGAAGTTATAAAAAGGAGTGTTGCAATTGTCATACCGGAAACAGGGTTATTGGATGCACCGACAAGACCTACTATCCTTGCTGAAACTACTGCAAAGAAGAAGGAGAAAAATACAGCAAGAATTGCCCCTATTGGTCCTGTTTTTACAACTGGAATAAACCATGCAAGGAAAAATACCAAAAAGGCTCCAATTATAACATAGGTCATAGGAACATCCATTTCAGTTCTTTTTTGCTGTCCACCCTTTGCACCAATTCCTGATATTGCTGATCTAAAGGAATTTATAATAGTTGGCAAGCTTCTTCCAAGGCTTATAAATCCTCCAGCTGCAACAGCGCCTGCACCGATGTATCTTATATATTTACTCCATATCTGCCAAGCGTTCATCTCTGAAATAGGAACCGTTGCAGGGAAAAGCGGCGCTGTAAGTCCAGCACCAATATATTTTATAAGAGGTATTAAACCAAGCCATGCGACAATAGCCCCAGCAAACATATAAAGGGCTGCCTCCATGCCGACGATATATCCAACTCCCACAAGGGAGGCCATAGCATCAACGCCAAATATAGTTCCTTGAAGGGGCCTTAAAGTCCATTCGGGCTCCTCCAGCCAAAATCTAAAACCTCCTGAAAAGAGCTTATAAAGTCCTCCTCCAAATAACCCTGTCATGACAGTTTTAAAACCTGCTCCACCCTGGCTTCCTGTAACTAAAACTTCAGCTGCAGCCATGGATTCAGGATAGATAAGCTTTCCGTGTTCTTCAACTAAAAGATATCTTCTTAAAGGAACCACAAATAATATTCCTACAAGACCTCCAAGCAGTGTAACAAAAACAATGGTTGAAAGCTTCAATTCAAATCCCCAGATTATTATAGCAGGCAATGTAAATATTACTCCACCTGCAATAGACTCTCCCATTGCAGCAATTCCTTGAACCATGTTGGCTTCAAGTATGTTGTTTCTTCTAAATATTCCCCTTAAAAGCCCTGTTCCTAAAATTGCTGCAGGAATACCAGCTGCAATAGTCATACCAACCTTAAGCCCAAGGTATGTATTTGCTGCTCCAAAAATAATCGCAAATAAAACGCCTAGTAAAATAGAAACTATTGTAGCCTCAGGCATAACTTCGCTTGCAGGAATAAAAGGAATATATTCATCTCCACTTACTCCTCCATAGGCTCCATGTGAAAGTCCCTTTTTTTCAGCCATAATATCCCTCCTTATAAAATTTTGTCAAAATGCTAAGATTATTTCTTTTCTATGCCACATATTTTACAATTTTGTCTATTATTATGTTTACCTTATTTTTATTTTTAATACAAAATAAAAAAGGGCATTAGAGCGTATATAAACTCTAATGTCCCCACTTATTATTTTCTTATCATTTTTACTATAAACTTTACCTCATCCATCTTTAATATTACTGCAATTAAAGCATATACAGCGATTCCAACGAAAACAGCACCGCCAACTCCAATTAGCTGCGTAAGTTTTGATTCTACTCCAAAATTAAACTCAAAGAATTTATATGTTGCAATGGCTGCAATTCCCATAATTATAGATGCTCCCGCTGATTTTACGGTGGAAATTATTATTTCCCTTTCCCTTAATCCATTAAGCTTTTTAGAAAGTCCCCTTTGAAGCATGATCATATTTAAAATGCTTGATATTGAATAAGAAAGGGCAATTCCACCTATTGCAAGCTCTTTAAAAAAAACAACAAACATTAAGTTTAAGAGTATATTAACTAAAACTGTTAAGGCCCCTACCTTAACAGGAGTTTTTGTATCCTGTAGAGAATAAAATCCTCTTGTTGATATCTGAACTGCCGACTGTCCAACTACAGCAAAGCTGTAAAAGGCAAGGGCATAGGCAGTTACTAAAACGTCCTGCTCACCGAATTTCCCCGTCTTAAACAAAAGCCTTATTATAGGAACATTTAAAGCAATCATGCCAATTGCAGAAGGTATCGTTATGAACATTACCATCCTCATGCCGAGGGAAAAGGTTTCTTTAAATTTATCATATTCTCCCTTTGCGATGTGCATATTAAGGCTTGGAAATATAGTTGTTGCAATTCCCATCGCAAAAATTCCAAGAGGTAGAAGCATAAGCCTATTTGCATATCTAAGTGCTGTTATGCTGCCTTCACCTAATATCGAGGCGATATTCTGATTTACTACGAGATTAAGCTGGGATATTGAAAGGCCTATAATTGCAGGTCCCATAAGATAGAGCATCCTTTTATACCCCTCATGCTTTAAATGGAGCTCAAATCTAAACCTTTTCCCAACTCTTAGAAAGTCAGGAACCTGAACTAAAAAGTTTAAAAGGGCACCAAAGATAACTCCAGCAGCAAGTCCGTAAATTCCAAACCTATTTCCTAAAAGAACAGCCCCCAAAATCATTCCAACGTTATATAAAACTGGACCAACAGATGGCGATGTAAATATGTTATAGGAGTTTAAAATCCCTCTTGTAAGACCTGCTAAAACTGTAAAGGTTACAGCAGTAAACATTATCCTAGTAAGCTTAACTGTTAAGTCAAACATTTCCCTACTATTTAAACTTCCAACAGCAACTAAAGGGACAAGATATTTCGCAAAAGTAATTCCAACAATATTAAATACTATAATAAAAATAAGTGCAACTGTAATAAATGTATTTGCTGCCCTCCAGGCGTTATCATCATCTTCCTTTGCAATATATTGGGTAAACACCGGCATAAAGCCTGAACTTAACGCCCCACCTACCAAAAGATAAAACATAACATCTGGAATCGTAAAGGCTGCAAAAAAAGCATCGGTTACATAGCTTCTTCCATAAACCTTTGCAACAATCATTTCCCTTACGAATCCCAATATTCTACTTAAAAAAAGCATAAGCATAACTACAGCCGTTGCCCTTCCTATGTTCTTTTTAGACATCCTTCTACTCCTTTCTAAAGTTCCTATCACTATAATTTAGTTTCTCAGTTATTTTACCACTAGTTAATCTATTCCTTCAAGCTATAAAAAATTTAACTTTCTTCATTTTTTTCCATAAATATATTATAATTATTGCATAAATTTTATAAACCTAACAAAAGGAGATGTTCATATGAGGCTCTACTATGAAAATCCCTACATTTACGAATGGGATGCAAAAATTATAAATCAAATAGAAAAGGGCGGCCTATATCTTACTGAGCTTTCCGAAACCGCCTTTTATCCTGAGGGCGGCGGACAGCCTAGGGATTTTGGCTGGATTGATGGAATTGAAGTTATAGATTTAGTTGAAGAGGATGGAAAAATATATCATGTTGTTAAAGAAAAAATAAATAAAAGGACTGTAAAATGCATCATAGACTTTGAAAGAAGATTCGACCACATGCAAAACCACACAGGACAGCACCTTTTATCTGCTGTATTTTTAGAAATGTATAATGCCCCAACCAACGGCTTTCATCTTGGTGATGATTATTTAACCATCGACATAGGACTTGAAAACATTAATGAAGAAATAGTTTTAAATGTGGAAAACAAAGTTAATGAACTTATATTTAAAAATATCCCTGTAAAATCCTACATAGTTAATCTAGAAGAAGCAAAAAAGCTTCCATTAAGGAAACTTCCCCCGACGGACGTTGATATAAGAATAGTTGAAATAGAAGGAATCGACTATTCCCCCTGCTGTGGAACCCACGTAAGAAGCCTTGGTGAAATAGGGATGTTAAAAATACTTAAAACAGAAAAATACAAGAACATGACAAGAATATATTTTAAGTGTGGGAAAAGGCTTTTGAAGGATTTTCAAGAAAAGAATACTATTATTAATAGCCTTATTAAAAATCTTTTCGTTCCTCAATCGGAGATTTTAATAAAATTTGACTCCCTTCAAAGCGAAATTAAAAACCTTACGAAGCAGCTAAATTCCTTAAAAGAAATAAACGCCGAATTCATCGCAAAGGATCTTTTAGTCGAATCTAAAGAAAATAAAATCATAAAAATATTTGAAGATAAATCCTTTGAAGAACTTCAAACAATAGCAAGCAAACTAACATCCCTTACAAGCGACTTATTAATCCTTGCATCGTTAAAGGACAAAAAGGTTATCCTTGCACATAACGGCAGTCTAGACATAAACTGCGGCAAAATATTCAAAGAAGAGCTTCAAAAATTTAATGGACGAGGTGGAGGAAGTCCAAAATTTGCCCAGGGAAGTTTTGAAACAGCACAAGCTCTTAATGATTTCATAGATTTTCTAATCAAACATTAAAAGAGAATCCCTACCTTGGGGATTCTCTTAATAATTCATTAATTTTGAATATAACTTTTTCCATTGTTGAGGTCTTTAATCTACCAAATTTTTTTACTACTATAAATTTTGACAAAGTATATATTTTGTCAGCTCTTACACATGATACAACTTTTAACATCCCCTCATCCATATCATCGTTATTAATAGTAATCGAATACTCTTTTTCTGTTATATTTGAAGTAATTGCAGCAACTACTATATCTTCCTGAATTAAATTATATTTTTCATTAGATAAAACAACTACAGGCCTTTTTTCGATGAGGTGAGTTCTGAAAACGGCACAGGAATTAGCAGTATATCTCCCTGCTTATACATTATTCCACACCTCATCATCAATATCATTATCCCAAAAGCTTAAACTTGATTCACTTGATTTTCTTAAATCATTAAACAGCTTTTTATCATGCTTCATCTTTAAAAAAGTAATAAAATCTATAACTTCCATAACATCATCATCTGGTATATCTTTTATTAAATCATAGAGAAGTTTTTTAGCTGTATTCATAACATCACCTTCCAAACCATGTCCTTATATTAATATTATACCACAATACCTATAAAGTAACATATAATTTTATTCTGTCACCCTCTTCCCTAGATATGCCTCCTGAACTTTTGGGTTTGCTGCAATATCCTTTGCACTTCCCTCAAGGGTTATCCTCCCCTGTTCAAGGACATAGGCTCTGTCGGCAATTTCAAGGGCCTTAAAGGCGTTTTGTTCAACAAGAAGAATTGTTTTTCCCATCTTCTTAATATCCAAAATAATCTTAAAAATAGTATCCACAAGTAGCGGTGCAAGGCCTAATGAAGGCTCATCAAGAAGCATGATCTCAGGCCTTCCCATAAGGGCCCTTCCTATTGCCAGCATCTGCTGTTCTCCCCCTGATAAAGTTCCTGCCATCTGCTTTTCCCTTTCCTTTAGCCTTGGGAAAATCTCATAAACATTTTGAAGGTCTTTGTTTATCTCTGCCTTATCCTTTCTAAGATAAGCCCCCAAAAGAAGATTATCTTTTACTGTTAAATTAGCAAAAACAAGCCTTCCTTCAGGCACCTGACAGATTCCATTTGCGACAATCTTATGAGGAATTAGGCTCAACTTCTTATCCTTATAGAAAATCTCTCCTTCCTTTGGTTTTACAATGCCGGTTATAGTATTAAGGAGGGTCGACTTTCCTGCACCATTTGAACCTATAATAGTTACAATTTCCCCTTGCTTTACCTCAACATTAATCCCTTTAAGGGCATGTATACCTCCATAGAATACATGCAAATTTCTTACCTTAAGCATTATTACCACCCCCTAAGTAGGCCTTCTGAACCTCAGGATTTTGCTGGATCTCCTTAGGGGTTCCCTCGGCAAGTTTACAGCCAAAATTTAAAACAACAATTTTGTCGCATATCTCCATAACAAGGTCCATATGATGTTCAATTAAAAGAACACTAAGATCAAACTTATCCCTTACAAAGGCTATAAGTTCCGTTAACTTTTCCGTCTCATCAGGATTCATCCCTGCAGCAGGCTCATCAAGTAGAAGAAGCTTCGGCCTTAGGGCAAGGGCCCTTGCAATTTCAAGCCTTCTTTGAAGACCATAGGGCAAATTATTGGCTATGAAATTTTTTCTATCCTCAAGTCCTAAAATCTCCATCAGCTCCTCTGCCTGTTCCTTTAATTGCTTTTCCTCCCTATAAAACCTCGAATTTCTTTTAAACCTTTTAGGAACTAAACCAAAAATCATCGCCTCAAAGAGGCTGTAATTGGCATTATATTGGCAAGCTGTCAGAATATTTTCATATACAGTAAGCTTTTTAAAGAGCCTTATATTCTGAAAGGTCCTTGTAATGCCCATATTTGCTATTTTATATGCTTCTTCATTTTGGATTTCTTTTCCGTTAAAAACAATTTTTCCTCCACTAACTTTATAAACCCCAGTAACCAAATTAAAAATCGTTGTCTTTCCTGCACCATTAGGTCCTATAAGTCCTGTTATACTTCCCCTTTCAACATCAAAGGTAACATCATTAACTGCTGTAAGTCCTCCAAATTGCTTAGTTAATCCATTAACCTCCAATATATTCATCTACTTGCCCCCCTCTGCTTTAACTTCTTTAACTCTTTTTCTAAACAAATTCCTTATAATATCAAAACTAAGTTCCTTTCCTCCCATAAGTCCCTCTGGCCTTGCAATCATAATAAATACAACTATAACTCCGTAAACCACCAACCTCCAATTTGCAAAGCTTCTTAAAATTTCAGGCAGGGCAATTAAAAGAATAGTTCCAACAACACTTCCGGTTAAGCTTCCAAGTCCTCCAAAAATAACTATAATAGTAAGTTCCGTTGACCTTGTAAGGCTGAAAATCTTAGGCTGTAAAAATCCAAGATAAGTCCCTAAAAGCCCTCCTCCAACCCCTGCGTAGAAGGCGCTTATAACAAGGGAAATCATCTTGTATTTAAAAGTATCTATTCCAATAATGCTGGATGCAAGCTCCTCCTCCCTAACTGCAATCATATTTCTTCCATGCCTCGACCTTATTATATTTCTAAGAAGGATAACCGCTATAATATCAATTATAATTACAGTTGTTAAAGTGGTTTTAAGCGGAAGTCCCGGCCATCCCCTTGCACCTCCAAAATATTGGATGTTGTCTAATAGAAGCCTTATTGCCTCTCCAAAACCTAAAGTTGCAATGCAGAAATAATCTCCCTTTAATTTTAATGTAAGTTTTCCTATAATAAAGCTAAAAAGTGCAGCAAATAGACCTCCAATTAAAATTGCAGGAATAAAAGGAACCTTTAGCTTCATCATCATAAAGGCAGTTGTATATCCTCCAATTGCCATAAACCCTGCATGTCCGAAGGAAAAAAGTCCTGTAAATCCCGTTAAAAGTGAAAGCCCTAATACAGGCAGAAGATAAATCCCTGCAAGCATTATAATGCCCTTTAAATAATACCAACTAAGCATATTAAGCCCTCCTTATGCCTTGTCTTCTGTAACTTTGCCCATAAGCCCCATTGGCCTTACTACTAATATAAAAATAAGAAGCACAAAGGCTATTAAATCTCTATATTGTGAGGATATATATCCCGATGTTATTGTCTCTATTATTCCTAAAAGGACAGAACCGATAACCGCCCCCTGAAGACTGCCGAGCCCTCCAAATACAGCAGCGATAAAGGATTTTAAAGTAATATTTCCAATCTGAGGATATACTGTATATTTCATACCAAACAAAACACCTGCCAGTCCTGCTAAAAATCCTCCAAGCCCAAACACAAGAAGGATTATAAAGTCCGTATTTATTCCCATTAAAGCACTAGCCTTCATGTTGAAGGATGTAGCCTGAATTGCCTTTCCTATCTTGGTATAATCTATCAAGTATATTAATAAAACTAAAAATACAGCCGAAATAATAAACATCGTCAAATCTATTCTTCCGATAGCCATGTTTCCGATTTTAATAGGCTGAGTCGAAAAAACCTCGGGATAAGTTCTAAAGGTTGGTCCTATAGTTGCAATAATTATATTCTCAAGGAAAATCGATACTCCCATTGCAGAGATTATAAAATACAAAAATGGAGCCCTTCTATCCCTAAGTGGTTTATATGCCACCCTTTCAACTAATATCGCCATAAGGGCAGCACATATTCCTGAAGCAATGAAGGCAATAGAAAATGGGAATTTATAAAGGGTCATAAAGAAAAATCCAAAATAAGCACCGAACATTATAATTCCGCCATGGGCAAAGTTAGAAAAATTCATGATGCTGTAAACCAGCGAATATCCTACCGCCATTAGGGCATAAACGCTTCCTATTGAAAGCCCATTTATAATCTGCTGAATAAAGCCTGTCATATTACTTCCCCCTTTAAAAATTCAATTAAGGTGGGAAAATCCCACCTTATTTAACTGCATATTTTTCAACAAATTTATATTTTCCATTTTCTATTTTTATAATTGCAGCTTCTTTGTTTTCAGGATTATGGGTATCCTTGCCTATTTTGATGTTTCCTGTTATTCCTTTAATTTCAATTCCTTCTAGAGCTTCCTTAATCTTTTCACCTTCAAAGCTGTTTGCCTTCTTAATTGCTTCAACTAAAAGTGTGCAGGCGTCAGTTGCAAGATACCCATTTATTTCTGAATCCTTACCAAATTTTTGTTTGTATTTATTTCTAAATGGCTGAACCTCAGGATCATCAAAATCCAAGTGATTGATAATATATGATCCTTCAACAGCATCTCCAGCCATTGTCATAAGCTGTTCTGACGGCCAACCGTCTCCACCCATCAAAGTTGCAGTAATTCCAAGTTCCCTTGCCTGTTTTGCTGAAAGGGCAACTTCTTTATAGTAGTAAGGCATGAATATAACATCTGGATTTGCAGCCTTTATCTTTGTAAGCTGAGGCCTAAAATCAACGTCCCCTGTTTTAAATCCTTCCTTGGCAACAATTTGACCGCCCTTTTTAGTAAAGACTTCTTCAAAATATTGAGTAAGTCCCTGTGAATAGTCGTCGCCAATATCGTAAAGGATTGCAGCCTTTTTAAATCCTAAAACATCGATTGCATAGCCTGCCGCAACAGCACCCTGATATGGGTCGATAAAGCAAATTCTAAAATTAAAAGGCTTAACCTTTCCGTCCACAACAGTAACCTTTGGATTTGTTGCAACGGTTGCAATATCAGGAACCTTCATTTCTTCTAAAACAGATGATATCGGTATTGCCTGACCACTTGAGTTTGGTCCAATTATTGCAATAACCTTATCTTGGGATGTCAATCTTCTTACTGCGTTAACTGCCTCTGTTCCATCTCCCCTTGTATCATAAGCCACAACTTCAACTTTCTTTCCTAATAAACCTCCGCTGTTGTTTAATTCCTCAAAGAACATTTTAACTGCATTTGATTCACACTGTCCCCATACAGCTTGGTCACCAGTTAGAGGTCCAATCCAGCCTACCTTAACAACGTCTCCTGCTTCCTTTTTAGCACAGCCGCTAAATAACGAAGCAATTAAAACAAAAACTACAAGTAGGGATAAAAATTTTTTCATTTGACATCCTCCTTTGTGCAATTTGTCCAATTTTAGTATATAATTTATTCAAAACATTTTCAATATTTTGAATTGTTAAAATATTTTTACTATATACCTACAGCATATTCTTCTTTATTCCCCTTTTTAATATTTTGTAATAATCTATAAAGTCGTAAATATCTTCTTCAAAGAAAATTGAAAAGACTTTAAATTCTTCTAAGCTAAGTTCATTTATGCTTTTTTCTTTTGCCTCACAATATAAGACTATCCTTCCGACGATTTCGTGGGCATCCCTAAAGGGAACACCTTTGTTTACAAGATAATCCGCAACCTCAGTTGCGTTTAAATATCCGTCTTCCACCGCCTTTAAAAGTTTATCTTTATTTACCTTTAAGGTTCTTATTACTCCATCTAGAATGTCTAGACAAATCTTTACGGTATCCAGGGCTTCAAATAAGGCCTCCTTGTCCTCCTGCATGTCCTTATTATATGCAAGGGGAAGCCCCTTTAAGGTAGCCAAAAGTGAAAGTAAATTACCATATACCTTTCCAGCCTTTCCCCTTATAAGCTCTAGAGAGTCTGGATTTTTCTTTTGTGGCATTATGCTGCTTCCTGTTGAAAATTCATCATCCAAAGTTATAAATTTAAACTGGCATGAAGAATATATTATAAAATCTTCAGATATCCTGCTAAGATGCATCATTAAAATTGAAAGATCCGACAAAATTTCAAGGGCAAAATCCCGATCTGAAACTCCATCTAAAAAATTTTCAACTGGCCTTTTAAATCCTAAAATTTTAGCTGTAAATTCCCTATCTATATCATAGGTTGTTCCGGCAAGGGCACAGCAGCCTAATGGGCATTCATCCATAATGTCGACTGTATTTAGAATCCTTTTTTTATCCCTTTCCAGCATATTAAAATAAGCCATTAAATATTGCTTAAATGTTATAACTTGGGCAGGCTGAAGATGGGTAAAGCCTGCCATAATATATGGATTTTCAAGAGCTTTTTTCTCAATAGTTTGCTGAAGGCACTGTATTTTTTCTATTATAATGCTGCATTCCCTTTTTAAAAACAATTTTAAATCTGTAACCACCTGATCATTTCTCGATCTTGCCGTATGAAGCTTTTTCCCTAAACTCCCTATCCTTTGGATTAAGTTAAACTCCATAAAGCTGTGGACATCCTCAAAGTCTCCCTTTAGTTCCAAATTTCCAAGTTTAATATCCTCTAATATTTCCTCAAGACCTTTTATTATCTTTTCTCCTTCATCTTCCTTTAATATTCCTACCTTTGTAAGCATCTTCGCATGGGCTATGCTTCCTTCTATATCATCGAAAATCAACCTTTTATCGATCTCAAAGGAAGAATTAAACTTTTTCATCAAAGGATTTTCTTCCTTTTCAAATCGTCCTCCCCATAGCTTTTTCATTTTATCATCCCCATCTTCATCATAGCCTTAATCTTTATAGGAAGCCCATATAAATTGATAAAGCCCTCTGCATCCTTGTGGCTGTAAATTTCGCTATATCCAAAGGAGGAAATATCTTTATCATAAAGGGCAAATTTGCTCTCAACTCCGGCAGGAATGATGTTGCCCTTATAAAGCTTTAGTTTTACTTTTCCAGTTACATTTTCCTGAGTTTTTTCTATAAAGTCGTCGATGGCCTCCCTTAAAGTTGTAAACCATAAACCATTATAGACAATTTCTGTATATTTATGAGAAATAATTTCCTTAAAATGAAGGGTTTCCTTGTCTAATGTTAAATATTCAAGATACCTGTGGGCCTCATAAAGTATGCTTCCAGCAGGAGTTTCATAAACTCCCCTTGATTTCATACCCACCAATCTATTTTCAATGATATCTATAACTCCAATTCCATTTTCTCCGCCTATTTTATTTAAAACCTCAATAAGTTCAACTGGAGCAAGTTCCTTCCCATCAACCTTTTTAGGAATGCCCTTTTCGAACTCAATCTCAACATAGGTAGCTTCATCCTTTGCCATTTCAGGTGGAGTTACGATATCATACATTTCAATTTTATGTTCATTTTTAGGGTCCTCTAAATCCCCACCTTCATGACTTACATGCCATAAATTTTTATCAACGGAATAAATCTTTTGCTTAGTTACAGGAACTTCTATTCCCTTTAAATTGGCGTAGTCTATAGCATCCTCCCTTGATTTTATATCCCATATCCTCCAGGGTGCAATTATTTTTATCCTAGGATCAAGGGCAGCAATACCAAGCTCAAACCTTACCTGATCATTGCCCTTTCCAGTGCAGCCGTGGCAGATATATATTGCTTTTTCCTTGTGGGCAATTTCAACAAGTTTTTTTGCCATTAAAGGTCTTGCAAAGGCTGTCCCAAGCAAATATTTTCCCTCATAAAGGGCCCTTGCTTTGATTGCCTTAAAAAGGTAATCCTTTACGAACTCCTCTTTAACATCTACAATATAAACCTTCGATGCTTCTGATTTTAACGCCTTTTCCTCTATCTTTTTCATGTCATCTCCCTGTCCAACGTCGATGCACACAGCTATAATCTCAGCATCATAGTTTTCCTTTAGCCAAGGAATGATTATCGATGTGTCAAGGCCTCCTGAATAAGCAAGTATTATCTTCCCATGTGAACTCCTCCTCTTTATTTTGTTTTTATAATTATACAATTATTTTTATATTTATGCAATAGTATTTTTAAAAAAATCACCCTATTAAGATGCTGAATAAAATTTATTCTCATCTTAAAGGGTGATTTTAAATTTAATTATTTTCCCTTTTCAATAATTTCTTTAACTACATCCTCAATCCTTATATTTGCATAACCTGCTGGAAAGCGATATATTTTCTTGCTCTTTGAATTGAATTTGTTAAACCCTCTTTCAGTAGTAACAAAATATTCAAACCCTGCCTTTTTTGCAATCTCTAAAACCTTTTTATTATACTGTCCAAAAGGAAAACATAAGACATTAGAATCCTTACCTAAAAGGTTTTTAATAACCTCCCTCGACTTTACAAGATCTTCATATATCCTTTTCTCATAATCTCCTTCCCTTTCAAACCTTTTAGAGATAGGATCATATCCTCTATGTGCAAGCTTTCCGCCCTGCTTTAGGGATTCATTTATATAAATATAATCGTGGCTCTCATGGGTATGGGAATCTATTTCAATAAGTCCGCTTGAAAAGGCTTCCTTTACTTCCTCCTCATTCATTGAAAAACTGTCCTTCTGTCCTTTCGTATTTATCCTTGAGGTTACGATAAAATTTACCGATGGAATATTATATTTTCTTAAAACAGGAAGGGCATATCTGTAAAAACCCTTAAGCCCATCGTCAAAGGTTATCAAAAGGGCATTTACAGGTGGCCTTCTTCTCCCTTCAAGGCAATCAATTGTATCCTTTAAAGAAATAAAATTAAATCCCATCCTCTTTAAAGTCAATAAATCATCCTCAAACCTTTCCGGAGTTATAGTAAGATTAGTCAAAGGTTTAGGGCTTACATTATGATAGGTTAAAACAGCGATTTTATCCTTGTAGTAAATTTTCTTCTCAACCTTTGCATAAACTCTAAAATTAAAAATGAAAAAAAATAAAACTAAAAGCCAAAATCTTTTCATCTTTTAAACCTCTCCCTTAAAACTCTACACAAGAACACTGGAAGGACCGACATCCTTTTATACCTCCAGGGCTCCTTTATAAGTCTAAAAAGCCACTCAAGCCCTAGCCTTCTCATTATCTTTGGTGCTCTTTTAATATTTCCTGAAATAACATCAAGGCTGCCTCCAATCCCCATAAGGAGGGGGACTTGAAGCCTTTCCATATTCTTAGTTATCCAATACTCCTGCTTTGGGCTTCCCATTGCAACAAATAAAATATCAGGAGCCTTGTCCTTAATGTCATTAATCACTTCCTCTTCGTCGTTAAAATAACCGTCTCTAACTCCAACTACATTCAGCCCTTTAAATCTTTCCTTTAAAACCCTAACAGCCTCATCAGCAACACCAGGCTTTGCCCCTAATATGTAAACCCTATATCCTTTTTCAGCTGCCCTTTTACATATGTTTATCATAAGGTCAATTCCTGTAACCCTTGACCTTATCCTTCCTCCATTTAAAATTGAAGCAATAACAACACCAACACCATCAGCAATCTGGATCGCTGCACTGTTTAATAAATGTTTTAAGTTTTCATCCTCCTGAGCCTTCATTATTTTCTCAGGATTTATGGCAACAATAAATGATGGTTTTCTTTCCATTATAATTCTATCTACTTCCACAAGAACTTGTCCCATATTAAGGGGACAAACATCGATGCCAAGATACCTTTCCTTTTTCATATTACTCCTCCATTATCTTCACGTATATTTTTTCGTAGCCTTCAACAAAACTTTCAATCGAATACAATGCCCTTGCCTTGTCATGGAGTTTAATTCCAAATTCTATGCATTTTAAATTGTCCTTCAAAAGATTTAGCATTTTTTCTGTTAAAGCCTCAACATCCCCATACTCAACTAAATAGCCGTTTTTTCCATCCTCTATAAGGTCAGAAATTCCTCCTACCAAAGTTGATACAACCGTTCTTTTATATTTTGCAGACTCTAATATGCTTAAGGGGAAGCTTTCGCTCCTTGATGTTAGGGAGGTAAACTTAGATAAATATATAAACTCATCCGGCCTTTGGAAGCCTAAAAACACCACACTATCATCTAAATCAATCTCTTTCACATACTCCTCAAGCTGACTTTTTATTGGTCCATCTCCTACGATTAAAAACATCGCATCGGGACATTCCTTTAAAACCTTTTTTGCAGCTTGGAAGAAAAATTGATGTCCCTTAATTGGATGAAGCCTTGCAACCATAGTTACAAACTTTTTATTCCTTGGAAGGCCATATTTTTCTATTATCTCATCGCGGTCGAAATTATAAACCTCGTCAAAGTCGATTCCATTATATACAACAAATATTTTTTCTTCATCATATCCCCTATCTATTAGCATTTTCTTAAAATCCTTTGAAACGGCAATGTAGTAGTCAAAGCTCTTTAATGCATAGGCATTTATCCTAGAAAAGATAAGGGTTTTAAAGGGATTTCCCTCGTAATCTCTAAGGTAGTCGCTATGAATAGTAGTAACAAAGGGCTTATTTATAAGTTTTTTTAGAAACATCCCTAAAAAGTTTGCCCTTCCGCCGTGGCAATTTATTATATCAACATCTTCCTTTACTGCAACCTTTTTAATCTCATCCAGAATGCTAAGGTCAAATCTTCCCCTTTGTTCAATAAGGCGAATGTCAAGACCCATTTCTAGTCCTTCCCTGTAAAGGGCACCATCCATAAGACAGATTATTATGTTTTTAAAGGATTTTGCATTTGCGGCAAGGCTTAAGAGATGCCGTTTAGAGCCCCCAACTTCACCACCGCTTATAATATGTAAAACCTTCATAAAACCTCTCCTCATTAGATGAGTATTCTACAAATTATTTATACCATATCTAAAATAACTAATCAAATAAAATTTAAGGACGGCAAATTCGCCGTCCTTAAATAGTTTTATAAATAATCCCCTCATCTTCTAAGGCATTTTTAAATCCCTCAAACAAATTCTTCGTATCGAAAACCACTGCACCCTTTTGAAGATTTCCTATGATATCTTCAATATTTATATCCTCAAACTCCTTCTGCTTTGCAAGGACCATTATACCGTCTGCGTCCTTTATAGCTTCCTCAAGGCTATTTACCTTAAAGGGATATTCTGTAACAACAGCAGGATCATAGGCTAACACCTTTGCACCCCTTTTTCTTAAAATCTTTACTATCTCAATAGGAGGGCTAATTCTATCATCGTTAGAATAATCCTTCATTGCAATTCCTAAAACGCCTATTTTAGCCCCCTCTAAAGTCTTTCCTGCATCCTTTAAAAGCTTTTCCATAATATTTACCATAACCTCAGGAAGCTTTGCATTCTTTTCCCTTGAAAGCCTTAAAATATCTAATTTTACCCCAAGCTCCTTTGCCTTTGGCTCTAAATAATGATATGCATTAGGTATGCAGTATCCTCCAACGCCAGGACCTGGAACTAAAAGATTAACCCTCTTATGTGTATTTGCAACCTTTATAACCTCAAAAATATTTATTCCAAGGGCTTCAGTAAACCTTGCAAACTCCTGAACCATCGCGATATTAACATCCCTTTGAACATTTTCAAAAACCTTTGCAGTTTCAACAACCTTAATAGAGCTTGCTATATAAACATCCGTCTTGCAGACTATCTCAAGAAGCTCCTTTGCCCTTTTGGCGCTTTCTTCATTAACACCTGCGACAACCGTCGGCATATATGCAAACTCCTCAAAGGCTTTACCTTCTGCAATCCTTTCAGATGAGTATGCAAGATAAAAGTCTACACCTGCTTTCATTCCGGATTCTTCTTCAAGAACTGGCAGTAAAACCTCCTCTGTTGTTCCAGGGATCACCGTGCTTCTAATAATAACTAAATCTTTCCTTTTTAAATTTTTCCCTATAAGCCTTACGCACTCAACAAGATCAGTTAAATCATGCTGTCCATTTATTATTGGTATCCCAACGGTAACAACTATGTTATTGCATTCCTTTAAAGCTAAAACCCCATCGGTTGTTGCCCTGTATCTTCCCTCTTTTAGCTGCTCCTTTAAAATCTCCTGAATAGTCCTTCCCTCAAAAGCCTCCTTATGGTGGGTAACCCCTCTATTTATATCCTTAACAAGGCTTTCTACAACATCAACTCCATAGACATTGCATCCCCTCATGGCAAAACTTAATGAAAGGGGAAGCCCCACAAACCCTTGTCCAAAAACTGCAACATTTTTTAAGCTTTCCTTTATATTATCCATTAAAATTCCTCCTCAGCTTCTAAAACATAGGCCTTATAAATAAAAGCCGTTAAAAGCCATGCAAAAACGTTTAACTGCGGTATAAACATAAGATTGTTGAAATTATTTTGAAAAAGGTATGATACCCAAAATCCTATAAGGCTCAAGGCAATAGCCTTGTATTCCCTTGTTTTATTATAAACTATAACCACCAAATAAAAAAGCATTATATAAATCAGCATAAAATTTAGCCCACCAAATATCCCCATCTCAGCAAACATCTTTAAAAAGGAGTTATGGGGACTCCAAAGCTCCTTCCTTACAAAAAGCTCAGGGAACCTTTTAATGTAGTCGTCATAAAAATATCTGTAATTTCCATGTCCAACACCCAATAAAAAGTGTTCCTTAAACATAAGATAAGCAGTTTTCCACAGCTTAAACCTTGCATCCTTTGTTATTTTTTCTATAGATAACAGGGTTATAAATCTTTTTCTTGTAAAGGGGTGGGCAATTAAAGGGATTACAAATGCTGGAATAAGGAATATAAATTTTCGATTTAAAATCAGAAGCACTACAAATAAGCCAAGTAAAAAGGCTAGCCAAGAACTTCTGTTAAGGCTGAATAAAAGATTAAACAAGAATAAAACTAAAAATAACAAATTGTAAATATTTACCTTTCTCTTTTTTATCATTTCAACTATAGGGTAAAAAATAACTATATTTACAGCTGCTCCCCAATAGTTGGGATTTACAAAGGTAGAATTAAGCCTTATATTCCTATTTACTGTATACGGTGAAAGGCCAAATATAAACTGAATAACTCCATAAAGGGCAGCTGCAACCATCGATGCAAAAAACAGAACAAAGGCCCTTTTTATAGTCCTTTTATCGGCTAAAAGAACTACAAAATAAAATAGAAAAACATACTCAAAAAACCTTAAGCTTTCGCTGATTGCTGCCCCTTTATTGAGTGCTATAAAAAATGAAATTATGTTAAATATAACAAATAAAGCTATAAGGATATTTATTTGCTTTAATCCCCTATCCTTCAAATTTTTAATTTCCTTTAATCCGCCTTCAAATAAAAGACTTAAAATTCCAAAAAATATCAAAATCGAAGCAATAATAAAATCTGCAGATAAAGGTAAAAATCCTAATTTTATTTTTAAAGGCAATATAGGAACTAACAGAACAAAGACGTATATAGATATATTAAACAGCCTTTTAAACATAGCAACACCTTCTATTCCCTAAAGCTTTTTAAGAATAATATGCTCATTACTAATGCAATCAAAAGCCCATGGGTTTTTAAAGTAGTCAAAAGGGATGAATTAACAAGGGCTAAAAAGGAGCTAAAGGAAATTAAAACGATATATTTTCTATTCCTATTGTTTTCACTAAAATACTCAAATCCTAAAAGAACTAGTCCAAGGACGATTGTAAATATTATTATCCCAACAAATCCAATATGGGAATAGGCATTTGCAATGTAGTTTACATTAGCCGACATCTGAGGCTCGTGATAAACATATCTTCCTATAATAAAGGGGCTGTCGATCTTATAAATATTTTTAATAAACCTTTTTAATATGCTGCTTGACAAATAAAGCTTTGGATGCTTTGTAAAAAAGTCGTAGTAAACAAAGCTTAAAGATTGAGGAACAAAAAATGCACGCCTTATACCAACAGACATTATAAAATTATTCTTTAAAAGAAGAACTGATGTAATAAAAAGATTAAGGGCAGGAAGCATATAATACATTAGTTTTTCTGAATAAATTAAAAATACAAAAAGATTTATAAGCAGCGAAAATAGATAAAACTTTGAACCGTTTATTGTAAAAATCAGTGCTTGAATTATTAAAGGAATGATTATAAGATAATACCTTCTTATCTTTGTAAAATATGCAATACTTGTTGGAATAACAACAAGGGCTGACCATTGTAGAATATACTTTAAATAAGTTGGAAGCACATCCCTCGACTTAAATCTAATATCATATACCTTTTCTAAATTAAAAAGATAGTATAAAGAATGCCCATATTTAAGGTATGCATAAAGATTAATACCAAAAAATAAAACTAAAACTAACACTAAAAGATACTTAAATAAATC
>JAOAEI010000049.1 GCA_026416875.1 Caloramator sp. | reverse complement strand
TGGCTAGTGGTTCCCACTACCAAGCCCACAACGGACTTTCACCGTCAAGCTGTCGCCCATGCCGGGCGCACTTAAAAATATAAGTTCGCATAGCGAACCTATATATTCTTTAAAATGATCTCTAAAAGTCCCTTTATATCCTTATTATGCTGCTCTGAAGCTATAGCAAAGGATATTAAAACCTTTTCAAATATATTAATATTGTTCTCGTCAATCACCCATGCATAAATATTTTCTTCCTTCTTTTGTAATATCTTAAAATATGGGCAGACATAAATCATACTTTGATATCCTGCTGCAACCTGCATCTTATTTCTTTCCATTTCAATAAAATAGTCTTTATCCTCAAGGACTGCTAAAGGTAGAATCCTTTTAAATATTTTAAATTCATCAAATAAAACCTCATCGGTTTTTTCTCCTGCAATGGGGAAATTATCAAGATAGTTTTTCTTTTGATATATTTCTTCTGTCAGGCTAATTATCCCTTCTATATCAGAGACCTTTAAAAAACCTAAATCCAATGCATATTTTATAATCACCATAAGCTCTGCAGGATACTTTTTTACCCTTTGGCCGTTTCTTTCCCTAATATAAAGGTAATTATCTCCTTCTAGGTATTGAACTTTGTAGTCACCGTCGCTTTTTACTTTTGTATCATATCCAATCTGCCATTCTACATATGCGCTATTCACACTTAACGCTTCATCGGGCTTTAAAAACCTTTCACCCATGTAATTTTTTCTTTCCTTTAAACGTATTTTTGAAGCGTTATTTTTAAGAAGAAAATTGATTAAAATCCTCCCACCCTCTACGGTAATTGTCGGGTTTATTATGCTTGTTGCCAAAATAAAACCTCCCTAATATATTATTCAACACAAATGAACAAAATCCTTTTACGTTAATTCAACTTCAATTATTTTTGTTAATTCAGCTATGCCTTTATCTTTGTTTTTATCATAAATTTTAATAATTTTATCCCAAGGAATTTTAATATCTAACAATTTTTGCTTTGATATATTGGGAGTTCCCGTCCCTATACAGCGCCTTTTAATTTTTTCTCTAAAATTTTTAGTCAAAAAGTAGGCACAAAGGGCTTTGCTATATTCCTTATCCTTAAGCCGTATAATGTGGAACCAATCATCTGCAATGCTTCCCTTTGTAACTTCATCTATAACTATACACCTTCCCATAGTTCCCTGTCCGACTCTACAAAATACTATGTCGCCTTCTTTAAGAATATATTTTTTATTTATATCTCCCTTAAAATACAAAATATTATCCTCTAAAAAAGTTCCCCATCCAACATTCTTCGCAGTTATATAAATTATATCAGTCTTGTCGGATGTAATCTTTTCCTTTCTTTCTTCTTTATAAAATCCCCTTCCTGAAAAGGTCTCAACAACTAAATCCATAAGTTTTATTCCATCGCTATGTTCATCATGGAAATAATAAAGGGGATTCAAATTTTTAATATCCATATTTTTTTCAATATATTCTACCTCTATTGGGTTTAATTTTGTTACAAGTCCAAATTTACATACATCGTTGTTGGGATTATCCTTTTTTATCCCGATTATTATTATAGTCGAAGCATTATTTTTAAAAATGCCCGGTTCAAGATAGAGAATTTCTTTAAGCTTAATTTTTTCATTTAAAAAGCCCCTAACATTCTGCAGATTTGAAGCCCCTGCTATTCCTAAGGGCAATATTATTCCTAAAACTCCATTTGGTTTTAAAATGTCAATAAATTTTTCTAAAAAAAGCACTTCAATAGCTTGGGAACTCTTATCCTTTCCTAATTTAAACCTGTTTAGAATATTTTTATCCTTAACCCTATTGTATTTTGAAGAAAATGGGGGATTCCCAACAGCCATATCGTATTCTTCACTTTTATCTAAAGTTAAAGCGTTAAATATTTTTACCCTATCGCTAAAATCAAGGGCTAATAAATTAAAAACGTCCTCATCGATATCGTATCCTTCAAAATGCAAAATTCCCTTTTCCTTAAGAGCAGACAAAAAACTTCCATCTCCGCATGCCGGGTCAATCGCCCTTATCTTACCGACATCTTTACCAAGATAATATAGGCATCTCTCAACAATAAAATTTGAAATCTCCTGCGGTGTAAAATACTGTCCATATACCTTTTCCTTTTTATTAAAATGCTTTTGAAACTGATTCATCTTCATCCCTCTAAACATTTTTTGCATTACTTAAATTATATTTTTTATGTCCATTTATGTCAAAGGGTGCAGTTTAATAATACAATATATAAAGGGGTGATCTCAATGAAATTACTTAAAAAGAATTGTAAAATTTTAAGATATATATTGCTTCTTGTAATATCAATTATTCCAACATTATTCACTAGTGCCTCCTTTTATAAGATAAATATGAATACAAGTATTGAAGGAGTCGCAAAAACTTTAGAGATACTTGGAAGAAGGCAGCTTGTATCTGTTGTAGACTGGAAAAACGAATTTTTATATGATTTAAATGCCCTTGCACAATTAAGCGCATTTCAAAATCTTAATATAAATGAATTATCAAAAATAATTGAATACATGAAATTCAACAAACCTGCCTATAGGGAAATATATATTATAAATTCAAAAAATGAGTTGCTTTATGGATATACAGCCAACAAAAAAGAATTTTTAAACTCCTTTGTTATAAAAAATGCCCTTAGCGGAGTTGAAAAAATGTCAGAAGTTACAAAGGTTAATAATAAGCTCTATATAGATATTGCCGTTCCGATATTTAGCCAAGACAATTCAATTGGTGCAATTTGCGCAAGGATAGACCTTGAATATTTAAATGACCTTATGAAATCAATAGAGAAGGACGAAACTATAGAATCCTTTATAGTCGACAAAAACGGGCTCCTCCTTACCGATTCAAGATATCTACCAGATGCCGTTGGAAATTTAAAAATCGACCTTCAAAGGATAAAAACGAGCATTGACTTTTCAAGGACTCTCTCCTACAAGGATTATAGAGGTGTAGACGTTTACGGATGTTACTTTAATGTTAACGATACAGGATGGACATTAATCGTTCAAAAAGATGCAGATTCTGTAAAAAAACAAAATAAAACAATAATAGATATAGGCAAATACACCTCATTATTTCAGCTCTTAGGTCTTTTAGCCCTTAGAAAATTAAAGGAGGACAACGCAATTTCAAAGGAAATGGCGGATTTGATTGAGGATAATATAAAAAAAGATAAAAAATAATAAAACAAGGCTGCAAAATGCAGCCTTGTTTTATCTTGTAACTACTGTTCCCGTTAATCCCTTAAGTGCTTCCCTTGCCTTTTCAAGGGATGTTATTATAGCCTTTCTTCCTTCCTTTGATTCAGCAAACATAACAGCAGCCTTTACCTTTGGAAGCATAGATCCTGGAGCAAAGTGTCCTTCCTCCATATACTTTTTAGCTTCCTCTACTGTCATAGTATCAAGGTCCTTTTGATCTGGTTTATTAAAGTTAATTGCAACCTTTTCAACTGCAGTTAGGATTATAAGCTCATCTGCATCAAGAATTTCTGCTATCTTTTCTGAAGCAAGGTCCTTGTCTATAACTGCTGCAACACCCTCTAATGATCCATCTTCCTTTTGAATAACTGGAACTCCTCCGCCACCAACAGTTATAACAATGTGTCCTGCTTCAACAAGGGTCTTCACTATTTCCTTTTCAACAACATCTATTGGCATTGGAGATGGAACAACTCTTCTCCAACCTCTTCCTGCATCTTCCTTCATAACATAGCCCTTTTCAGCCATAAGTTTTTTAGCCTGTTCTTCTGTGAAGAAGGAGCCTACTGGTTTTGTTGGATTTTTAAATCCTGGATCGTTTTTATCAACTACTACTTGAGTTACAATTGCAGCTATGCTCTTATTGATATTTCTTCTTACCATCTCTTCCCTAATTGCCTGTTGTAGATGATATCCTATATATCCTTGGCTCATCGCACCGCATTCCGGGAATGGCATAACAGGGTTGTTTTCATTTACTGAGTTTGCCATTTCATAAGTTGCAACAATTTGTCCAACTTGTGGACCGTTTCCATGGGCAATTATAACTTCATGTCCATCTTCAATAAGATCCACTATTGCCTTTGCAGTATGGTGAGCTGTTTGAAGCTGTGCTTCTGCTGATATATCCTTTGGATTTGCTTGTAGAGCATTTCCCCCTAATGCAACAACTATTCTTGCCATAAATAAACTCCTCTCCTTTTTACAGTATTATAATGTGATTTTTCCTAAAGCAATTTGAATTATCATATAAATAGCGATTAACGCTATTAAAAAACTTGCTATCTTCTCAGAAGCAGTAAACTTTAACCCTTTTTCCTTTTTAGCAAAATAATAAACTATTAAGCCTAAAGCATACATAATAAAGGCTGCAGCAAGATATACAAGTCCTACAGCATATATAACATATAAAGAATATACTGTAGCTATTAGAGCTATTATTAAATTCATCCCATTTAGTTTATCCTCTTTTGCCACCTTTAGAGCATATAAAGCTGAGAAAAGATAAGGTAAAAGTATACAAGTTGTTGCCATATAGAATACAGCATAGTATGCATTTTGCAACTTATCTGATAAAAGAGCAACTAAAAATACTTGCGTTACTAAATTAGTAATTATAAGAGAAGTAATAGGAACTCCCTTTTCGTTCTCTTTAGCAAACCATTTTGGCATAACTCCATCCTTTGCTGCAACATATGGTATTTCTGCAGCCAACATAACCCAACTTATTAAAGCTCCAAGTATTGATACTAAAAGCCCTATTTTTACTATATATGCTCCAGCAGATCCAATAAAAGTTTTTGATAAAACATTTGCTAATGGAGTCCCTGCTTCAGAAAGTTCTTTTGCTGGAATTACCCCCATAGCAATAGTTGAAATAGCTACATATATAAGAAGTGTAATCAATAAACTTAAAACTGTAGCCTTCCCAACTATTTTGGGGGACTCAGCCCTTTCAGATAAAACAACAGCAGCCTCTACTCCTATGAAACACCAAAGTATAGTTCCCATTGCTCCCTTAATTTGATTTAAAACTGTTGTGGCCTCGCCAGTTGAAGCAAGTTTTGTTTGCCATTCTGGAACTGCAAAAATATCTTGTTTAAATGCCAAAATTCCAAATATTATGACCAAAACAAGTGGTAAAAGTTTTGCAATTGTTACTATAGCATTGACTACACCAGCAGACTTTGTTCCTTTTGTCTGTAAATAATGAACAAGCCAAAGAAGTAAAGAAGCAAGTATAAAAGAAACAAAAGGTGGCAGCTGTTTTCCTTCACCCAATAAACTATTAACGGTTTTAAATATCAAAACAAAAAACGCTACATTTCCTAAAAATGCAGAAAGCCAATATCCCCATGCAGAATTAAATCCAACAAAATCACCAAAACCAGCTTTAGCATAGGAATAAATTCCACCCTTTAATTCTGGCCTTCTATTTGAAAGAAGTTGAAAAACAAGTGCAAGGGAAATAACACCTATTCCACCTATCAACCAAGCTAAAATAGTTGCTTGAGGATTTGATGTTGAAATAAGGTCTGTAGGACTATTAAATATTCCTCCTCCGATCATTGAACCAATACCCAGAAGAACTAATAGTCCTAAGCCAAGCTTTCTGTCACTCATATTATCTACCCCTTATTTAATTTTAGGGCAGCAAAGCTGCCCTTTTTATTATAGTGTAGCTACCATAACAGCCTTTATTGTATGAAGTCTGTTCTCAGCTTCATCAAATACAACTGAATGTCTGCTTCTAAATACTTCATCTTCAACTTCTCTAACGTCAAGTCCTCTTTCCTTTGCTTCCTTCGCAACCTTTGTTTCAAAGTCATGGAAGGATGGTAAGCAGTGCATGAATATTACATCCGGATTTCCAGTCTTTTTAATCATATCCATAGTAACTCTGTAATTAGTTAAAAGTCTTACTCTTTCTGCCATCTGGTCTTCTTCACCCATTGACACCCAAACATCAGTATAAATTACATCTGCGCCCTTTACAGCTTCATCGATATTGTCTGTAACTTCTATCTTAGCTCCAGTTTCCTTTGCAACTTCCTTCATTTCTTCAACAACCTTTGAATCTGGCCATAATTCTTGTGGTCCTAAAAGAACATAGTGCATTCCCATCTTTGCAGCACCATACATTAGAGCATATGCCATGTTGTTTCTAGTGTCTCCAACGAAAACCATCTTAACCTTGTTAAGTGGCTTTGCAACATGCTCTTCGATTGTCATAAGGTCTGCAAGAACTTGTGTTGGGTGGTCAATATCTGTTAAGCCGTTCCATACTGGAACTCCTGAATATTTAGCAAGAAGTTCAACTGTTTCCTGCTTAAATCCTCTAAATTCAATTCCGTCGTAGTATCTTCCAAGAACCTTTGCAGTATCTTCAAGGGATTCTTTTTTACCCATTTGTGAGTCGTTTGCACCTAGGAATGTAACATGTGCACCTTCATCTAGAGCTGCAACTTCAAATGCACATCTTGTTCTTGTTGAAGTCTTTTCGAATAGTAATACTATGTTTTTCCCTTCTAATAGATTTTGTCTTATTCCTGCTCTTTTCTTTGCCTTAAGGTCATGGGATAAGTCAAGTAAGTATCTAATTTCTAGTGGAGTAAAGTCCTTAAGAGTTAAAAAGCTTCTTCCTTTTAAATTTACTGGCATTTTAAATTCCTCCTTTTTATTATAAGTTTTCTCTATAAAGTGGCATACTCATACATCTTGGGCCGCCACGTCCCCTTGATAATTCGGAGCTTGGTATTGTAATTACCTTTATGCCCCTCTTGGTTAGTATTTCATTTGTAACATAGTTCCTTTCATATGTTACAACAACACCCGGTGCAATTGCAAGGGTATTTGAACCGTCGTTCCACTGTTCTCTTCCTGCAATTATAAAATCTCCTCCACCACATTGAATTAGCTCAACGGAAGAAATATTTAATGCTTCTGCAAGTATTTTGTTTAAAGGACTTGTGTTATGCTTAAATTTTATTGTATTATTAACACCCTTAGTCACCTCATAAACGCTAAGAGGTCCTTGAACTCCAGGGTGTATCGTAAACTTATCATAGTCGACCATAGTAAATACAGTATCAAGATGCATAAAAGCTCTACATTTTGGAATTTCAAATACCAAAACCTTTTCAAAGGATGTATTGGCGTTAAAAAGGTTTCTTGCAACCACTTCAATTGCCTCAGCAGAAGTTCTTTCACTGCAGCCTATTGCAACCACCTTATCGGATAAAACAAGTTCGTCTCCACCTTCTATAGCATAGGGCATTGCCCTGTCATACCAAAGAGGTGTTCCTTCAAAGGATTTATGGTATTTAATTATATACTTTAAAAATAAAGTTTCTCTTCTTCTTGCTTCTGTCCTCATTCTGTTTAATGTAATACCGTTTCCAATGGATGCACCTGGGTCCCTTGTAAAGTAGAGGTTTGGCATAGGATCAAGATAAAATGGATAATCATCCGCCATAAGCTCAACAAGAGATGTCGGCTCTTTAACCTCTATTTCATTTTTTCTAACACCAGCCATTATCTTATCTACCATTTGCCTTGCTGGCATTTTGCTCAAATACTCAATAAGGCTTTCTTTTAAAGATGGCGATGTAATTCCACTTTCTTCTAAAAATTCATTTAAAAATTCTAATTTAATCTTTTCATCCTCTAAAACTTCTGCTGCTAATTCTTCAAGATAAACAACCTCAGCACCGTTTTCTCTTAAAACTTCAGCAAATTTATCGTGCTCCTGTTGAGCAATTTTAAGGTAAGGAATATCATCAAATAAAAGCCTGCCAAGATACTCCGGAACTAAATTTTCAACTTCTTGGCCAGGCCTATGGAGAAGAACCCTCTTGAGCCTCCCTATTTCAGAAGTTACATTTATAAAGTACTTCATTCCAATTCCTCCTAGGCTGTTTTAAATTACATATTCATTATACATCCATTGTATAATGAATAAAAATGTAAAAATTTTTTAAATATTATTAAATCATGTCGTTTTTTTAAAATATTTGTTACACACTAAATTTTAATTACTTTTTCTTGAGTATGCTTTAAAAATCTTTATAAATTTATAAATATTCAAAAAATTTAATAAAATACTTTTGTATAAAATTTGCATAAAAATACAGTAAGGCTCTCATCCCCTTACTGTATTAGTATTTTCACTTTATTTTTATAAAATTCCTTACATTTTTATTATTTTTAAGTTGAAATAGCTTTGTTTTATTAATATTTATACCCAATATTTTTTCTTAAAATTGCCGAAAAAATTGGCACCAAAACAATGGCAACAATTCCTCCTGCAAAACCATTGTTATATAAGTTTAATCCTCCATGTAAATAGCTCATATTCATTACAACAGAAACATGGAAAAATCCTGCTATAATACCAAAGAACCATCCAAATTCTCCTGCAATTGGTGCAAGGTTAGTTCCAAACAGCGAAGCAAGTATTATCGACTGAGAATTTAATTCCCATATGTTTAGTAATGAAGAAATCACCGTTCCTAAAAAAACTGGTAAAGTATTAAAAAGGTGCTTGCCTAAGGCTCCAAATCCAACAATAGTTAAAATGGCACCGATCACAGGACCCGTTAGCTCACCTCTTATCAAAAGAACATAAATAATAAATATCAAACCTAATATCCCCATATTAACAAAGGTTATGCCTTCTCCAAAGTCATTATAATAATCGCTGTATAAACGCCCTGTTGTTTTTGAAAGAAATTTATATTTTTGAATAATCTTCTCCTCATTTAAAAATCCATAGATTATAAAGGTAATAAATATAGATGAAAAGAGTATTGTAAAGCTTAAATTATTTCCTGTAGACAAAACAAGTTTTCTCTCAAAGTCTATACCAAAGGCTCTAAAATTAGACATCATCATCGTAGCCATAAGGCCACCAGCAAGTCCCATATTATATAGGCAGTATCCTTGATGAAGCTTAAGGGAGAACTTTGCAAGAGGTGGAAGACAAAATCCAATAAATACGGCTATTAATATTCCTAAGGATATGCTAAAGGCTTTACCTAGTATATTTAAAAATGCAAGTTGAACTACTGCAGGTGATAATGTTGTTCCGAATAGGGCGATTAAAATATAGTTCTTAAAACTTTCTTTTTGATATAATGAATACAAATAAACCCCTAATATGGTTGGCCAAATATTAACAATATTTTTCCCAAAAAGGGAAAAGCCTACAGTTGTAAAATAAGCAGCAATCAGTGCTCCATTTATTTGCAGTTTATTTATCCTATATAAAATTAAAATTGCAAATCCAACAAGTCCAGCGTTAAAAAAGGCCCCTTCAATCCCCCCAACCGCAATATAGTCCGTAATTAAAATATCTGACTCTCTAATAATGTCAATAAGTCCCTTTATAATTTTTACAGGTTTTTCAATTATAAAGGGTATTGCTAAAAGAATTAGATTAAAAATAGAAAGAATCAAAAAAGATTTGTTTTTCAAATTTCATCCCCCTTTAAAAATTTTAAATATGTTAATTTTTATTAAATTATATTATAATTATACTGTATTTTTGACAACTTATCTACAAA
The DNA here is from genome assembly GCA_026416875.1 of Caloramator sp. Lineage (GTDB taxonomy): Bacteria > Bacillota > Clostridia > Clostridiales > Caloramatoraceae > Caloramator. The sequence continues at coordinate 3,632 of JAOAEI010000049.1, read as the reverse complement.
GGATGGGATAAAATATGAAAATAAAAGAAATAAGAAGAAAAATAATTTCTATGATACTTCCTATAACAATAGAAAACGTCCTTCAAATGACTGCTGGACTTATATCCATGGCTATGATAGGTAGAATCGACGAAATATCTATAAGTGCAATTGGGATATCTAATAGAATAATCCAATTTATCTGGGCTCTTTTTAAGGGAATAGCAACTGGAGTGACTATCCTCGTTGCTCAATCCTTTGGTGCCAAAAATTCAGAAAGGCTAAACAAAACAATTATTCAAGGAATTATAAGTTCATTGTCTTTATCTATTCTATTTCTTATATTAGTTTTTTTTAATTCAAGTAAGCTTCTTTTAATATTCAATCCTAGACCATCTCTATTAGCCTCAGCTAATTTATACCTTAGAATAACCTCCTTTAGTATCCCATTTATAGTTTTAATGCTCTTAACAGCCGGAATATTCCAAGGGATGGGAAATGCAAAAACCCCAATGTATGTAACCTTTTCAATGAACATATTGAATATTATATTTAGTTATATTTTAATCTTCGGAAAATTTGGATTTCCTAAGCTTGGACTTATAGGGGCAGGTATATCCTATGTTACTTCTTACATATTAGCATCTTTATTTGGAGTATTTTTATTGATTAAGAAAAATAAACTATCTAATATTAAACTTTCCTTTGAAAAAAATCTTATTAAAAGGATATATATTTTAGGTATCCCATCCTCCTTTGAGTCAATTTCATGGCAGGTTGCAGCAATAATACTTACAAGGCTTATCCTATCCTTCGGCGAAACAGCCCTTGCAGCATATCAGGTTGGCCTTCAAGCCGAATCCATATCCTATATGCCTGCCATAGGTTTTGGTGTTGCTGCAACATCTTTCATTGGACAAGCAATAGGTGCTAAAAATATCGAGGATGCTAAAATATATTTTAAAGAAATACTAAAGGGTTCTATCCTAATCACAAGTGTATCTACAGCCCTTTTAGTTTTCTTACCAAAACAAATAATGGGACTTCTTACAAACAGCAAAAACATCATAGAAATCGGCGCTCTATATTTATTTATAATGGGACTCGTTCAAATCCCTCAAAATATATCTATGGTCTTTTTAGGAGCCCTAAGGGGTGCTGGCTATACTCAAATAACCATGATTATTGCACTTATAGGTCTTTGGGGGATTAGAATACCTGGAGTTATATTAGTATCTAAATACTTTAAATTAGGAATAATATATATTTGGATAGTTATGGCTTTAGACCTTTTAGTAAGATTTATCCTTAGCATAATTTTATATAGATTAAAAAATATTTACACTAAAGATGTTAAAGATTTATAATAAATATTGTGAAAATTATTTTGAGAGGTGAATTTTATGTCAGTTTTATCCCATTTAGATCCAAAAGAAGTATTCTATTACTTTGAAGAAATCACAAAAATCCCCCATGGATCCGGCAACGAAAAAGCTATTAGCGATTGGCTTGTTAATTTTGCAAAGGAGCATAACTTAGAAGTAATCCAGGATAAGGCAAACAACATAATCATCAAAAAGCCTGGAACAAAGGGATATGAAAATGCCCCAACTGTAATTTTGCAAGGGCATATGGACATGGTTTGTGAAAAGAACAAGGATACTGTCCATGACTTTGAAAAGGATCCTTTAAAGCTAAGAATCGAAGGAGATTACATATACGCAACAGGAACTACCCTTGGTGCCGATAATGGAATTGCAATGGCCTATGCCTTAGCAATCCTTGCATCAAAGGATATTCCACATCCACCCCTTGAGGTTTTATTAACCGTTGAAGAAGAAACTGGAATGGGCGGTGCTATGGCCCTTGATGGTTCACTTTTAAATGGAAGAATATTAATAAACATGGACTCAGAAGAAGAAGGAAAGCTTCTTGTTAGCTGTGCAGGTGGAGTTAGAACAAGACACATTTTAAATATTGACTGGGATAATGCTCCTCAAGGACTTTCTCCATACGTTATCAGCATTAGAGGCCTTAAGGGCGGACATTCCGGTATGGAAATAGATAAAGGAAGAGGAAACTCAAATAAAATAATGGGAAGAATTTTGAATGACCTTTTAAATAATTTTGAATTTGAACTTGCTGAAATAAACGGCGGTTCAAAGATGAACGCAATTCCGAGGGAGTGCGACGCTGTTATTTTAATAAATGAAAATGATAGGGAAAAGGTAGAAGCTAAAATAAAGGAATGGGATGCTATATTAAAGAATGAATTAAGCGCATCAGACCCTTCAATATCTGTTACATTAAACAAACATGATGCAAAAATAGAAAAGGTATTTTCAAAAGAAACAAAGGAAAAGGCAATTGCAGCGCTTATGTTAATTCCAAATGGAATCAAAACTATGTCGATGCATATTGCAGGCCTTGTTGAAAGCTCAACAAATCTTGGAGTTGTTGCAACTGAAGGAAATACTGTAAGATTTGAAAGCGCTGTAAGAAGTTCAGTAAGAAGTTTAAAATACGCTATATTAGAAGAAGCAAAAACAGTTGCAAAGGTCCTTGGAATTGAGCTTATAGCAGATTCAGATTATCCAGAATGGCAATATAATCCAAACAGCAGAATTAGAGAAATAATGATAGACGTGTATAAAGAAATGTTTGGAAAGGAACCTGAAATTTATGCTATCCATGCAGGAGTTGAGTGCGGTCTTTTAGGAGAAAAACTTGGTGGTGCAGATATGATTTCCTTTGGACCAAACCTTTACGACGTTCACACTCCAGAAGAACACATGAGCATATCATCAGTTCAAAGAATGTGGAAATATCTATTAAACGTGCTTGCTTCAATAAAATAATACTTAAAATAAGTGCCTCCTTTAAAAGGAGGCCTTATTTTCCTCTATCTTTTATAAAATTCCTAATGGATCTATCCCAAGTAGCTTCCCCCTCTTTAGTAAAAAAACATCCTGGAATTTCGCCTTTACTTCTGTGGTAAGCAACGCATTCACAGCATTTTCCCCTTCTTGAACATGAGGTATATGTGCAGGTGCAGCCCTTAATATTTTTTGAAACGCAATCCATAGACATCCCCCTTTAAATTTTTTTATTTATAGTATAACAATCATCAATTTATCCATCAATAAAAAATATGCTATAATATTGATAGACAGCCTCAAGGGAGGTAGATAATATGTTCTTTATAGGTATATTTGGAATAGAAACAAAACAGGATGAAATAAAGGAAATAAGAAATGTAATCTGCAAAAAATGCGGAAGAATGTCTTCATATAAACTCATTAAGCAGTATAATATGTTTCACTTTTTCTTTGTTCCTCTTTTTAAATGGAATATTAGATATTTTTTAATTTCAAGATGCTGCGATTCAATATTTGAGGTTTCAATGGATTATGGCAAAGAGCTTGAAAGGCAAAGGGATCCTATAATTGACGATAAGGAACTAATAGAGATAAACTTTAATTATGGATATATTCAAAAATGCCCTAATTGTTTAGCAGAGATTGACACACATTACAAATATTGTCCCTACTGTGGGCATAAAATTAATTAATTTCCTATGTCAATATTTTTTAAAAATGTCACCTAAAAATAATAAAAAATTAAGTTAATTATCGCATAAAAATGTCACTTTT
>JAOAEI010000048.1 GCA_026416875.1 Caloramator sp. | reverse complement strand
TTACTGTTCCATGTCCTTCTCCTTAAAACGGAGCCGCATTTACTGCAGAAAAGCATTCCTGTTAATGGATATCTGTTTGTATATTTTTTTGTATCACCTGCTTTATTTCCCTTTGCTTTTGCTCTTTTTGCAATTTCTATTTGAACCTGCTCCCACATTTCTCTTGAAACTATGGGAGAGTGATTATCTTCAATATAATAGCTATCAATTACACCTTCATTTCTTACACTCACTTTTCTCAAATGGTCTGGCGTGTAATATTTCTGAAGTATTGCATCTCCCTTGTATTTTTCATTCTTTAAGATATTTAAAATTGTACTTTCCTGCCATCTGCCGCCTGCAACAGTAGGCACTTTATCTTCATTCAATTCTTTTGCTATGGTAAATGTCCCTTTACCTTTTAAGTAATCTTCAAATATTCTTTTAACTATTTCTGCTTCTTTAGGATTTATAACTAAATCGCCGTATTCATCCTTGTCATAACCTAAAAATCTTGTGGTATTTATAATCAGCTCTCCTCGTTCAAACTTCTTCTTTACCCTCCATTTTAAGTTGTCGCTGACATTTTTGCTTTCTTCCTGTGCAAAAGAAGAGAGGACGGTTAGCATAAGCTCTCCATCCCCTGATAAAGTTTTGATATTCTCTTTTTGGAATTCTATTTCTACACCAATGTCTTTTAGTTCTCTTACTACTTGAAGCATTATTGCTGTATTTCTTGCGAATCTTGATATAGATTTGGTAATGATTAAGTCTATTTTCCCTTCTCTTGCAAGACTAAGCATCCTTTGAAACTCTGGTCTGTTATCTGTAGTGCCGGTAATTCCTTTATCAGCAAACACACCTGCATATTCATAATCAGGATTATTTGAAATCAGATTTTCATAATACTGGATTTGATTTTCTAAAGATTCCCCCTGAGTTTCACTGTCAGTTGAAACTCTTGCATAGGCACAAACCCTTTTCTTTTTNTTTCCTGATTATTTACAGGTTCAATAATCCTAACACGCATTCTATCTCCTCCCTTCTATCAATTTGGTACTACTTATACATCACTCTAAAGGTGATAGAAGTCAAGCTAAATAAAAGAAAAACCACTACTTAAAATTTTAAGTAACGTCTACTTATTAAATATCATAATTACAGCATCAACCCCTGCTGCCTTTAACTTCTGCACCTGCTTTTCGGCATTTTCTCTTACCTTATAAGAACCTGCCATTACTCTATATAGAGTTTGACCACTTTCTGCTTGAGCTCTTGCTGAAGCTTCAATATAATCAACACCTAGTTGTGTAAGAACTGCTTTAGCTATAGCCTTTATTATTTCATTTCTCTTACTATCAAACAAAGCATTATCTCCACTATTATCAATAAAGCCTATCTCAATTAAAACTGCGGGAGCTTTGGTTTCTCTTAACACATGATAGTTAGCCTCTTTAACTCCTCTATCTGTAAAACCCAAGGCTATAAGTGCTGTTTGTATCCTTTGAGCTAAACTTTTTGATTTTGTTCCTGGATTTAAATATGTGTATGTTTCAACGCCTTTTGCCGCTTCTGGCTTAAAGGCATTTCTATGAAAAGATATAAAATAATCATAGGTATTTCTATTCTCAAATCCGCTTCTCTCACTAAGACTTACTGTAGCATCGGTCGTTCTTGTTTCATCAACTGTAACTCCATGCCTTCTGATCTCTGCTGCTACAGCTCTGCCTATACTTAATACATCATTAGATTCTTTTCTTCCCTTATATACTGCCCCTGAATCTTGACCACCGTCAATGGCTAGGATCAATCATTATAATCCTTGGCATTTAAACCACCTCCTAAATAAAACGGCCCAAGGAATCCCTTTTCCTTGGGTGTAAAATATTATTATGGCATCCAACACATACAACTTGCAGATTGTTTAGGTCATTATTATTTCTATTCTTATCTTTATGATGAACATGTAGCCGTCTTCCTTCCTCTTCCTATCCACAAATTTCACATCTTTTCGGCTTATTTGCAAGTGCAATCTTAAGCCAGATATCACCAGAAATGAAACTACGCCCATCTATATAACCAGGTGCTAAAGAACCTTTCTTTCCATACATAGGATTGTTTTTTCCAGATACCTCCGCATGATTAATACTTATTTTAAATTTAACTTCTGGTTGCCATGCAGGATTATCTATTTTATTTGTATATGACATCCTACACGACTTCGAACAAAACTTACCTCCGTTTCTTCTTATTTGGGATGGATATACATAAAAGCCATTATCACACCATTGACAATGCCTTTTTATCTTAATCATCCTTACTTATAACCTGCATCAAGAAATCCTTTTGAAAGTCCTCCACATCCACAAAATAAATCTATAACATTTAAAATGTTTTTCCCATTGCTACAACTCCTTTCTGCTCTATAAAATTACGACAATTTTTAAATATGTTCACTTTTCTTTCTTTTATCATCTGGTTTTTTAGCATATTTCGGTATAATCCAAACTGTTCCCAATTTTTCAGCCCCATCTATTCTATTTTGCACACAAAGAACCTGAACTCTTCGCTTTGAAATCCCCCATTTTTCTGAAGCTTCTTTCACAGTAATGTAATCCAATTCTACCACCCCTATTTATCATACAATTAATATTATATTCGCAAACGCGAATAAAGTAGAGTATTAAGATTAACCTTAGACAGGACATCCAGAAATCAACGTTGTTATAATTAACACTCTACTACTTAATCTTCTTCTTTTCTATCTCCCATTTTATATTTGCGAAAAAGTGCAACCCCGGGGTTCAAATCCCCTCAAAACCTTAGTCTACGGAAACATAAAACACACATGAAAAAAAGGGGAAAATTGCCCCAAGCCTTTGATTTCAAGCTATTTCTTCTCTATCTTCACAACGCACTCCACATGGGCTGTTTGAGGGAACATATCAACTGGCTGAACTTCTATCGTTTTATAGCCTAATTTATCTAGCAAATTTAAATCCCTTGCTAATGTAGATGGATCACAAGAAACATAAACTATTCGTTTTGGATTGGCCTTTGCAATTGAATGAAGAAGCTTTTCATCGCAACCCTTTCTCGGTGGGTCAACGACTACTACATCTGGAATAATTCCTTTTTCAATTAGTTTTGGAATCACCTCTTCGCTCTTACCAACAATAAATTCAACGTTTTGAACATCGTTATCCCTTGAATTTTCTCTTGCGTTTTTTATCGCCTCTTCTACTATTTCAACACCATAAACCTTTTTAGCCCTTTGGGCTAAAAATAATGAAATGGTTCCTGTTCCGCAATAGGCATCAAAAACTATTTCATTACCAGAGAGTTTAGCATATTCAAGAGCTTTATTATATAAAACATTTGTTTGAATAGGATTTACTTGAAAAAACGATAATGGAGAAATTCTAAATTTGAATTTGCCTATATAGTCAGTTATATAATCTTCTCCCCAAAGTAAAATATTTTTTTCTCCTAAAATAACATTTGTAATTTTGTTATTAATGTTTTGAACTATGCTTTTTAGACCATCAATGTTTTTAGTCATTAAATCTATAAATTCTTCTTTATATGGCAGCTTTTCTCCGTTTGTTACTATAACTACCATAACCTCTCCAGTTGCAAATGCCCTTCTTATCATTATATGCCTTACTATTCCACTTCCATTTGTTTCATCATAGGGTTCGATGTTATATTTATTTATCCATTCTCTTGTTAAATTAACAACTTTGTCAGCAACCTCATCTTGAATAAAGCACTCTTTTACATCTATTACCTCATGAGTTCCCTGCTTAAAAAATCCAATCTTAATTTCTCCAGCTTCCCCTCTTACAGGAAGCTGCACCTTGTTTCTGTATCTAAGTGGGTTTTCCATACCTATAGTTTTATGTATTTTAGCATCGGTTATTTTACCTATTCTATTTATAACATCTTCTACTCTTTCTCTTTTATACTCTAATTGACCATCATAAGTCATATGCTGAATTTGACATCCACCGCATGATTCATAAATCGGACATATTGGATTTGTTCTGTATTCTGATGGTTTTACTGTTTCTATTAGTTTACCAAAGGCAAAGTTTTTCTGAACTTTTTCAATCTCAACTTTAACCCTTTCCCCCTTTAAAGCACCTTTTACAAATATTGCAAAATTTTCAAACCTTCCAACTCCTTCTCCTTGAAACCCCATACCTGTTATATCAAGTTCATAAATTTTTCCAACTTCAACTGGAATATATTTAGCCACGTTCATCACCCTTTTTAATATTTTATCTTTAATATTTTATCAGAATAAAACAATAAAATAAACAATATTATATTCTAAAGCATTACTATAATTCGGTAATATTAAGATAAGTTGTTTTTTATAAGGGGGATTTTTTGTGATTATTGTTAAAGAAGTTACTAACAAAAATGAGGAAATAGAGTTTATAAAATTACCGTGGGAAATATATAAAGGTGATAAAAACTGGGTTCCACCTTTGATTTCAGAATTTAAAAAAACCATAAGAGGTGAGAATAATACTCTAAAGCATGATGGACCATACAAATTAATTATTGCTTACAAAAATAACCAACCAGTCGCAAGAATGCTTATAGGAATTAATGAAAAAATAAATAAGATTAAAAACTATAAAAGAGGATATTTATCATTTTTTGAATGTATTGATGATTTTGAGACTGCTAAAACATTGTTCGACTACGCAATTAATTGGTTTAAAGAAAATGATATTGATGAATTAATAGGTCCTGTTAATGTTCCTAATGGCGATGACAACAGGGGAATATTGATCGATAATTTTGATGATCCTCCATATGTTATAAACGTATACAATAAGCCTTATTATAAGAATTTGTTTGAAAAATACGGTTTTGAAAAATACTGGGATGTATATGCCTTTCAGTATAATATAAACACTGTCAATATTGAACGTTATGAAAGAGCATATAATTATGCTATTGATAAGTTTGATTTTGTAATAGAAAAATTAAATCCAAAAAGACTAAATAAAGACATAGAAGATATAAAACAGATAATAATAAAAGCAATGCCTGAAGAATGGGAGGACTTCATTCCGCTTGATGATGAAGAAGTTGAATTAATGGCTAATAATTTGATCCCAGTTGTTGATGAAGACTTTATTTTTATTGCACGAACGAAAGACGGACAGCCTATTGGCTTCAATATAGCACTTCCAGATTACAATCAGGCATTAAAATACGTTAATGGTAGGCTATTGCCTTTTGGAATATTTAAATATTTTTATTACAAAAGATTTATCAACAGATTAAGAGTTTTCGTTTTATTTGTTGTTCCTGAATATAGAAAAAAAGGAGTTTCATCTGCCATTTACCTAAATATATTTAAATCTGCTAAAGAAAAGGGCTATTTAGAAGCTGAAGGTTCAACCATATGGGAATATAATTCCCATATGATTAATGATGCAAAAAAACTTGGCGGAAAGATATATAAGACATATAGAATATTTAAGCTAAAATTAAGATAACAATAAAAGTTTTTCTTACAAAAAAATAGCACACCTTAAGGTGTGCAAAAATAGAATCAGTTGCCACTAATTCATTTTTAATTATTGCCAAGTTTTAAAAATTTTATTCAACTAAGCCGTAATATTAGCCTTACCGCTAAATACCATTCCGTTTCTTGGAAGCATAGTAATGAGCGTTCCGTGTTTTATTATTCTAGTTGCACCTTCTGCTGCAACAATTATAGGTATACCATTATTTATACATTCAACTGCAGCATCAGTAGTTAAACTTCCTTCTTCTATAATAACTCCTGCTGCCCTTTCAAGCACAGGCTGAATATATTCTTTTTGTAATTCCTTTGTAACTAGTATGTTTCCTGTCTCAAGCATGTCATCAATATCTTTGTTATTCAAAACTACGCATGCAGTTCCATATACTGGATTACCTACACCTTTACCTTGAACTAATGTATCTCCAACAATTGAAACCTTCATCATATTTGTAGTTCCAGCATATCCAACAGGCACTCCCGCTGCAATAACTACAAGGTCTCCCTTTGAAACAAGTCCTTTGTTAAGTGCCTCCTTAACTGATAAATCTATTACTGCATCAGCTGATTCCATCTTTGATGCAATTATCGGATATACTCCCCAAACTATTGATAGTTTTCTTGCAACATCATCATAAGGAGTTGCAGCTATTATTTGACACTTTGGTCTATATTTTGATACCATCCTTGCAGTATGTCCAGATTGTGTTGCTGTAATTATAGCTGAAGCATTAAGTTCAGCCGCTGCAGTTACTGTTGCAAGGCTTATAGCATCTGGAACTGTGTTTAATCTCTGCTTTGCCTTCTTTTCAAGAAGCATATCATAGTTTAAAGCTGTCTCAGCCTTTTCTGCAATTTTTGCCATTGTTTTTACTGCCTCTAATGGGTATTTACCGTTTGCAGTTTCTCCGCTCAGCATTATAGCATCAGTTCCATCAAATATCGCGTTTGCAACGTCGGTAACTTCTGCCCTTGTTGGTCTTGGATTTCTAATCATTGAATCTAACATCTGTGTGGCGGTTATAACTGGTTTTCCTGCTTTGTTTGCCTTTTCAATTAGCATTTTTTGAACCAATGGAACATCCTCTGCAGGGATTTCAACCCCTAAGTCACCACGGGCAACCATTATACCATCTGCAAGCTTTAATATGTCATCAATATTGTCAAGACCCTCTTGATTTTCAATTTTAGCTATGATTTGTATATTTTGTCCTCCAAACTTTTCTAAAACCTTTCTTATTTCAAGAACATCTGAGGGTTTTCTTACAAAGGATGCAGCAATATAATCTATTCCCATTTCAATACCAAACTTTATGTCAGCTATATCTTTTTCTGTTAATGCTGGAAGGTTGATCTTAACATTAGGAAGGTTAACTCCTTTATGATTTCCAACAGGACCGCTGTTTAAAACTCTGCAGTGAATATCCTGACCTTCAATTTTTTCCACTAAAAGCCCTATAAGTCCGTCGTCTATAAGTATAGTATCTCCTACCTTTACATCCTCATGTAATTTTTCATATGTTACAGAGCAAATAGTATTGTCTCCTTCTACTTGTCTTGTGGTAACTATAAATTCCTGCCCTTCAACAAGCTCAACCTTTCCGCCTTTAAAATTACCTGTTCTAATCTCAGGCCCCTTTGTATCTAGTATTATTGCTATGGGTTTTCCAAGTTCTTCTCTTAACTTTTTAATAAGCACAATTCTTCTTCCATGTTCTTCATGATCCCCATGGGAAAAATTAAGTCTTGCAGCATTCATTCCAGCGTCAATAAGTTTTCTTAACATCTCTTCGCTTTCGCTTGCAGGACCAATTGTGCAGACAATTTTTGTTTTTCTCATACCTTCAACCCCTTAAAATGATAATATTTTTGCAAGTTCATACATATAATCGTCACTTTGCTTTTTCATCGAAAGCGCTTCTACGATATCCATATCGATAATCTTTCCGTCCCTTATGCCTACAACTCTCTGGCTCTTGCCTTCAAGTAATAGCTCAACTGCCCTTGCACCCATCTTTGATGCAAGTATTCTATCAAAGGCAGTTGGACTTCCTCCTCTTTGGATATGTCCTAATTTAGTAGCCCTTGTTTCTATCCCTGTAATTTCCTCAATTTTCTTTGCCAATTCCTCTGCTCCACCAACACCTTCAGCTAAAAGTATTAAGCTGTGCATCTTGCCTTTTGCTTTGCTTTCAATAATAGTTCTGCAAAGCTCATTAAAATCATACGTCTGCTCAGGTATGATTATGCTTTCAGCTCCACCAGCAAGCCCAGCATAGAGGGCAATATCGCCACATCGTCTTCCCATAACTTCAACTATTGAAACCCTCTCATGGGAAGTGGATGTATCTCTAAGCTTGTTGATGGCATCCAAAACAGTATTAACTGCTGTATCAAATCCTATTGTATAGTCTGTATAAGCAAGGTCATTATCAATAGTTCCTGGAATACCAACAACTTTAACACCATGTTCATTTGATAATTTCATAGCTCCTGTAAAGGAACCATCGCCTCCTATTACAACTAGTCCTTCTATACCAAAAACCTTTAATACGTTGTAGGCCTTTTTTCTTCCTTCTTCTGTTCTAAATTCTTCACTTCTTGCAGTCCTTAAAATAGTTCCTCCTCTTTGAATTATGTCAGAAACGCTTGATGATGTCATTTCAAATATTTCACCATTTATTATTCCATTATAGCCTCTTTGTATTCCCATTACTCTAAGGCCGTTAGCTAGTCCTGTTCTTACAACGGCCCTTATGGCTGCATTCATTCCTGGTGCGTCTCCACCGCTCGTTAATACTCCGATGGTTTTCATATCTTTTAACCTCCTTTGTCCATATGGGACAAACACCGTCCCACATTTTAAATATTATCCCTTAAAACATATATTTTATTTTTATGCTTTTTCATGTATGCATATATAATCTAGACAAAAAAATATTTTATTCGACTTAAAAGTCAAAATCAATACTTTTAAATAATTTTAACACTCTTTTTGTTATATAACAACAATAATTTTAGTATAACTGCCAAAAGGCAGTTATACTACTTTAATATTATCTTCCCCAAATTCACTTCTTAAAATCCTTAATAACTCATCATTGATTTCTACCCAAAGTTCCCTAGAAGCCATAAAAATCTTTTTGGAATCCTTTAAAACGATATAGATTGGGGTTAGACCTTTAAATTTCATTATTTGTGGTTTTATCCTTTCTATTTGTTTTTTCCATTCATTATCATCAAGCCTAATATATAATTTATTAATTGTCTTTTCATATCCTTTAAGCTGTTCTATTTCCTCTGCAATTATCTTTGGCTGCTCCTCTTCCTTTATTGAAACTCTTCCCTTGATTATAACTATGTTGTCCTCCATAATAATCTTGCTGCACTTTTGATAATTTTTTGGAAAAACCAACACCTCTATAGTCCCATTCATATCTTCAATTTTTATAAAGGCCATAATTTCATTGTTCCTTGTAGACTTAATACTTATATTTGTTATTATTCCCCCTATTACTACCCTTTGGCCATCTTCTACCTTAATATCTATATGCTCATTATCCTCCGCACTTATTGAATATATTTCTGATATTTTAGTATTAGTTAAAAGATCCAATTGTTTTTTATAATCTTCAAGCGGATGCCCGCTTATATAAAGGCCAAGCATTTCCTTTTCCATAGCAAGAAGATACTTTTTATCAAATTCTTTAATATCCTCAAAATCATCCCTTTTAAGGTTTACAAATTCGTTTTGGAAAAAGCCAATTTGTCCATCTATAACTTGCTTTTTCTCACTTAATATAGAATCAATAACCCTTTCATAATTATTCATCAATACTGATCGTTTTAATCCTAGGCTGTCAAAGGCACCTGCCTTTATTAAACTTTCAATAGTTTTTTTATTAACTTCAGAAAGATTAACCCTTTCACAAAAATCTCTAAAGCTTGTAAAATTACCATCCTTTTCCCTTGCTTCAATAATTGATTTTATTGCTCCTTCACCAACATTTTTTATTGCAACTAATCCAAACCTTATCTTGTCTCCTTCAACAGAGAAATTTTCAAAACTTTTATTAATATCCGGAGGCAGGACAGTTATATTCATTCTTCTGCATGCATCTATATAAAAAGCTATTTTATCTGAATTTCCCATTACACTCGTCAAAAGGGCCGTCATAAATTCAACAGGGTAGTATCTTTTCATGAAGGCTGTTTGGTATGCAACAACTGCATAGGCTGCCGCATGGGACTTGTTAAAGGCATAGCTTGCAAAATCCATCATAATATCAAATATCTTGTTAGCAACCTCTAGACTTACACCATTTCTCAAGGCACCAGGGACGACTATATTTCCCTTATCATCTTTTAAGCCATAAATAAAGTTTTCCCTTTCCTTTTCCATAACATCATGCTTTTTCTTTGCCATGGCCCTTCTTACAAGGTCGGACCTTCCAAGTGAATATCCTGCTATATCCCTTACTATCTGCATAACCTGCTCTTGATACACTATGCATCCATAGGTAACATCAAGAATAGGTCTTAATTTTTCATCGATATATTTAATGTCTTGGGGGTTATTTTTATTTTTTATATACTCAGGAATTTGATCCATAGGGCCTGGTCTATATAGGGAAATCCCTGCAATAATATCCTCAAGGCTCGATGGTTTTAATTCCTTCATAAAGTTAGTCATTCCTGATGACTCAAGCTGGAATACTCCCTCCGTTTTTCCCTGGGATATCATTTCATAAACGCTTTTATCTTCGAAATCTATATTATCAAGGTCTACCTTTATTCCTTTATTTTTATAAACTAAGTCTACAGCATCCCTTAGCACAGTTAATGTTCTAAGTCCTAAAAAGTCCATCTTTAAAAGTCCAAGTTCCTCTAAGATTGTCATCGGAAACTGTGTTGTTATTGTATCTTCGTTTTTTGTAAGTGGAACGTATTCTACTAATGGTGCAGAGGATATAACAACACCTGCCGCATGGGTTGAAGAATGCCTTGGAAGTCCTTCTAAAGAGCGGGCAATATCGATAAGATGCCTTATTCTATCGTTGTTTTCATATTCTCTCTTTAGCTCAGGATTTAATTCTAAAGCCCTATCTATAGTCATTCCAAGCTCCATTGGAATCATTTTAGCGATTGTATCAACCTCAGCATAGGAATAGTTAAGAGCTCGTCCTACATCCCTAATTACTGCCCTTGCAGCCATTGTTCCAAAGGTAATAATTTGTGAAACTCTATCCTCTCCATATTTTTTAAAAACGTAATCTATAACCTCCTGCCTTCTTTCATAGCAAAAGTCTGAATCGATATCCGGCATACTCACTCTTTCGGGATTTAAGAATCTTTCAAAAAGTAGATTATATTTAATAGGGTCAATCTTTGTTATACCTAATGTGTAAGCAACAATAGAACCAGCTGCAGAACCTCTTCCTGGTCCCACCATTATATTGTTTTCCCTTGCAAACCTAATGAAATCCCACACAATCAAAAAGTAGTCCACATAACCCATTTTTTCGATTACTTCAAGTTCATAATTTAATCTGTCAATAACTTCCTGTGTCGGTTCTTTATATCTTTCATAAAGGCCTTTAAAGCATAGCTCCCTTAAATACTGGCTCGCTTCTTTTCCGTCGGGAACATCAAATTTAGGAAGCTTTGGTTTATTAAATTCAAGCTCGACATTGCACTTTTCTGCAATTTTTATAGTATTTTCTAAGGCTTCGGGAACAAAATCAAAAAGCCTTTTCATCTCTTCAGTAGACTTTAAATAAAACTCATCGGTTGGAAACCTCATTCTATCCTCATCATCGACGGTCTTTCCAGTTTGAATGCATAAAAGTATTTCATGGGCTACGGCATCCTCTTTATTAACATAGTGAACGTCATTGGTTACCACAAGAGGAATTCCCGTTTCTTTTGAAAGGGTTATCAATTTTTCATTTACAATCCTTTGCTCATCTATACCATGATCTTGAAGTTCTAAATAAAAATTGCCCCTTCCAAAAATGCCTTCAAACTCTAAAGCTGTTTTTTTTGCATCTTCATATCTTTCCTTTAAAATTAAATCCTGAACCTCACCAGCAAGACAAGCAGATAGAGCTATTATACCCTTTGAATGTTTTCTTAATAGTTCTTTATCTACTCTAGGTTTATAGTAAAAGCCTTCTAGGGCAGCCTTTGTAACTATTTTCATCAAATTTTTATAGCCTTCGTTATCCTCAGCCAGCAAAACCAAGTGAAAATATTCATTATCCACACCAGCTACCTTATCCGTCATTTTCCTTGGAGCAACATAAACTTCACAGCCTAGTATCGGTTTTATCCCAACTTCTCTGCATGCCTTATAAAAGTCGATAACACCAAACATTGATCCATGGTCTGTAATAGCAAGTGCTGGCATTTCATATTCTTTTGCCTTTTTTACAATATCCTTTATCCTTGATGAACCATCTAGTAAACTGTATTCAGTATGAACATGAAGATGAACAAAACTCATCTTCATTCACCTACTTTCTAACAATTCTTGTGCTCAAAAGAGCCTTTCCTATAATTTCTTTATCATCTTCTGAAACCATTTCAACTTCAACCTTTGAATAATTTCTACTACTATCAATGCAGCGTGCATAAACAGCTATATTAGTATCTAGCTGCACTGGTTTCATATAATAAACAGTGAAAGAATCTACTGAGATATTTATGTTATTATTATGCTTAAGGGCCATTAAACCTAATGTTGACATAATTAAAGATAATGTATTCCAACTTGCTGTTCCAAGAGGGTTTAGCATTTCTGGCAAGATTTTTCCAACATATTTAAACCCATTATCAATTTCTTCATAACTAAAATTTTTTAAAATCATATCATCAATTGTTTCTCCAATTTGTGGTTGTCCGCTAATTTGCTGCAAAGCTGCAACTATATCTTGCCTACTGACCATACCAACAAGGCGCTTGCCTTCAACCACTGGTAAATATTTTACTCCATCCCAAATTGTAAGATGTGCAGCATAGGCAACAGATGTCTTATTGGTCACAAATATCACACTTTTATTCATAAATTTATGGATTTTTTCATCATCAAAATCATCGTGAGGTAAATCATTTACTGAAACAACTCCAATCAGTTTGTTATATTCATCAACAACTGGAAGCAAGTCATAATTGGTTTCTTTAAATATTTTTCTAACTCTTTCAACTTTATCTTGTGCTGTAGCATATACAACATCAGTTTTCATTATATCTTCAACAAGAAGAATATCTTTTTTGATAAGATTTTCCGCTAATGCTTTGTTTATAAGTGCAGCCGTTGTAAATGTATCGTAGGAACAAGATATTATTGGTAGTTGCTTTTCATTAGCATATTGCTTTATTTCATCGCTACATCCAAAACCTCCTGTTATAAGAACAGCACATTCTTTATCAAGGGCTAATTTCTGAGCTTCCTCCCTATTACCTACTATTAATAAATTGCCCGGCGACATGTATTTTTCCATAGCATCTATAGTCATAGCTCCAATCATGAATTTATTTAATGTTTTATGAAGTCCCTCTCTGCCGCCCAAGACCTGTCCATCAACTATATTTACAACCTCAGCATAGGTTAATTTTTCTATATTCCTTTTAGTCATTTTCTCAATTCTAACGGTTCCAATTCTTGGGACAGCGCTAACAAGTCCCATATTTTCAGCATCTTTAATTGCCCTATAGGC
>JAOAEI010000047.1 GCA_026416875.1 Caloramator sp. | reverse complement strand
GGGTTATTTTGGGCTGATCGATAGTATAATCTATAAGTTTAGAAAGTTCATTATAAACTTCCTGAGTTGAATAATTTATTGACTCTAAGAAATAATTAATCTCTGCTTTTCCTGCTTTCTTATATTCTTTATTTATCATTTTTTCAACATAATTTGGTAAATCCTGTTTTGTCATTGTAAAGTGTGCTAAACAGCCTATTTCCGAAACTATTTTGCATATTTGATTAGAAAGGTCCAACTGTCCTTCTGATGTAAATAATAAAATAGTATTAGAATCAATAATTTTAATAATTTCAATAAATTCTTTTAACACGCCTTTTTCAACATTAATTTTTTCTTCTTCTGTTCTTGCTTTAATTATATTAAAATTTTTAATATGGACCAATTTTGTTGTTACAAAAAATGTTGAAGTAAAAATAGCATTTTTTACATCATCCATCGATGCATTTTCAAAATCAACGATTCTGATATCATACCCATTTTCCTCACAAAATTTATAAACTTTTCTTAATGATACATCTATATCATTTCTATTAGATCCGCCGATAATAATAACTCGATTTGATTGAAATTCCCTTTCAAAGGATTTTATATCATTAACTATCATCATAATCACCTTTTACAATGTATTTTCTACCATTGGTATATATTTTTATATTGCCATTTATATCAGTTCTAAAAATTTTAATTCCTCTACCATAAAGATATTCCAACAACAAACTCGATGGATGGCCAAAATTATTTTTACCAACCGATATAACAGCAATATTAAACTTATATTTTTCAGCTGTATTTATATCAAAGGATTTTATTGAACCATGATGGGGAAGTTGAATAATGTCAAAATTCTTCTTTTCTAAATTTATATTATCCAAATCTACGTCCGAAGGCAATAGCATATAAAAATCCTTAAAAGATAATTCTAAAACAATAGCGTTTTCATTTTTGTTATCTTTTTGTTGAAAATCTTCTGGATATAAAACCTTAAGAATAACTCCATCCACAGCAACCTCATCCCCCTTTAAGAGAAGTGTAGATTTAATATTTGCTAACTCGAATGGTGCTGCTATGTTATAAACATCGAAGTTTTTTAAAATAGTATTAAAACCTGAAAAATGATCCTTATGGGGATGAGTAATGATGAGCAAATCTATTTTATTATATCCTTTTCGTTTAATAAATGGAGCTATTTTTTCTTCTGCAGCAATATAACTATCAAAGCTTGGTCCTGTATCTATCAAAATTGTTTTCTTATAAGGAGTTTCAATTAATATGCTATCTCCCTGCCCAACATTAATGATGTTTATGGTTAGATTTTTAGGATTGTAAAAAATAGAAGTTACTAAAATTAAAAATAATATATAGTTTAATTTTTTATATTTCTTTATTATCAGATTTATCAGTAATAATAAATAATAAGTAGCCAATGTAAAATAGTTCATATGAAAAAATACAAAAAAATTGTATTTATTAACATTTGTTATCACTTCAAATAACATTTTTGCAAAGTATAAAGGTGGAAAAAGTAAAAAGTCCAATTTAAAAACTAAAAATGCTAAAGAAGATAAAAATGATAAAATAGTTAAAATGCCAATAAAGGGCGATAAAATAATATTCAAAATAAGACCATATATTGAAAAATATCCATTATAAACTAGCGAAATTGGCGTTATAAACAAGAAAGTTGATAGGGCAGAGGATATATTATTGTTAACGTTTTTAAAATAACTTCCCAAAAGCAGGATTGAAAACGTAGCTAAATATGAAAATATAAATCCTTTATTAAAAATTAAATACGGATTAAAAATAAGCATCAATAGCGCTGCTATAAAAAGATTGTTAAATCCTGATGAAGGTCTTTTTAAAACCTTTGAAAGGCTTACAAATACAATCATTATAAATGCTCTTAAAACTGAAGGCTCAAATGAAGAAATAAAAACAAATAAGAAGCAAACAATAAGTGATAGAATTTTTCTTAAATTTGCTCCAAAACATACAAAAATTTTATTAAAAAATAAAAAAATTATTCCAAGATTAAACCCAGATACAGCTAAAAAATGAGATAAGCCTAAAGCATTAAAAATTTCATAACCATCTTGAAGGTTGGAAGTATAACCGAATAATATTGCAGCTATAAACCCTCCTGCCTTTTTATCGATCGCAGTTAACCTATCTATCAAAAAATACTTATTTTTTATTAAATATGATAAAATCGATCTTTTATCTTTAGCTAAAAAATTTTCGTTTTCTTTAATTTTCCCTATAATTCCCCTTGAATAATAATTTTTCTTTTTATATGATTCTAGTGTTTCTATCTTTGAATATATTTTAATATAATCTCCTGGAACAAGTTTTTTATTAGAATATAATAAAATTTTATATTTTACTTTATAGTTTACAATTAGATACCTATCTAAGGTTCTTTCTAGTATAAATCCATCAAAAACATAACTACTTTTTAAAAATTCCTCCTTCTTCATAAAATTACTATGTTTAAAATAAGCCACAAAGAATCCTAACATTAAAAAGGCTATTAAAAAATATATCAAACTTCTTTTATTGATATAAATCAAAAAAAGTGCAGTTAAAGCTGCACTAATTAAAATAATATTTTCTGAAAAATAAATCAAGATTCCTAAAATGAAAAATAAAGTCAAATAAGGAATTAGCAAAACTATTCACCTCTTGTTTTATTGAGCATATCTGGAATAGGACTTGCATCCGTATGATCATTATCAAGATAATGAAGTTCCGCCTTTATATCAACAATATGACCATTTTTATTGTGTTTTATTCTCACATTATCAAATCTTGCATCATCTTGGTATTTAGTAAGATAGTTTCCTAATATCTCAATTGCATTATATTCTGTCACGCTATCATATACACTAAAATACTCATTTTCAGGTATTTGAAGCGTTATCTCATAAAGCCCATCCCGTTGAATCCTTGTTTCTCTAATTCTATTTAGCATGTTTTTCTTCACCTCCAAATTACTATTAATATTTTTTCCTAACTTATCAAATTATAAACAAAAAACCTAAAGGCAATTTAGCCTTTAGGTTCAAATTACTTTATAACTGCCCTCAAAGCCCTTGAAAGCGGAATAGCAACAACAGCACTAACAACCGCCTGAGCTAAATTCCCTGGGACGGAAGCCATTGCAGTTGCAAAACCATAAAGCATAGTTTCATAAATAAGATAACCCAACACCATCCATAGTCCAGCAATAAAATAACCTAAATAAACAAAATAAGAATTAAATTTCTTATCTAATAATCTAATCAATGTTCCTGCAATAAATCCTTCCAAACCCTTAATAATCAATGTTCCAGGAGCATATATATTATACCCTAAGTAAATATCTGAAAAGGCTGATCCTATGCCACCAGAAATAAGTGCAATATTTTTTCCCAATATGCCTGAAATAACAAAAATAAAAATATCTCCGAAATTAATATAACCCTTTACATATGGAATTTTAATAACAATTGTTGCAATAAATACTAGTGCTATGCCAAGACCTGAATAGATTATTTTTTTGAAATTTTCCGTCCTCATAATCCCCCTCCTATTGTATCGATACACTTATAAAAATGTTTATTCATATATATAATATTCAGACAAATAAGTTTGTCAATATAAAAAATGAACTATAGCAAAGCTATAGTTCATTTTCTTCTAAATAATTTAACTATCTCAACCACTATCAAAGGAGCTATTGAACACAATAGAACTACTATAATTTGCTCCCTATTTAATAATGTTACTTTAAATACCCTTCTTAGGAAAGAAGTTGATAAAACCATAATTTGAATAAATAAGGATATTAAAACAGCAATATTTAAGTATTTATTTTTAAATATACCATTTGCTATTACTGATTTCCATTCATATCTATTGTTAAAAGCATGGACTAATTGTGATAAACTTAGTGTAAAAAATGCCATAGTCCTTCCTATTAGCTCATATTCTTCAAAGGATAGTCCTTGTTTTTTGCCATAATTAACGCCATATACATAAGCGACAAGTGTTAAAATTCCTATTAATATACCCTGCAACAAAATTCTTATACCTGTTCCCTTAGAAAAAATTCCTTCGTTTGGATCACGTGGCGGCTGTTTCATAACTCCTTCTTCAGCAGGTTCCATCCCTAATGCTAGAGCAGGAAGACTGTCTGTTACTAAATTTACCCATAGTATATGGATAGGTAGTAAAGGTTCTGCCCAACCTAAAAGCGTTGCAACAAAAAGTGTAGCAATTTCCCCTATATTACATGACAATAAGTAACTTATAGACTTTTTAATGTTAGAATATATTGTTCTTCCTTCCTCTACTGCCGCTACGATAGTTGCAAAATTATCATCCGTAAGAACCATGTCGGCAGCTTCCTTCGCAACATCAGTTCCAGTTATTCCCATAGCTGCTCCAATGTTTGCAGTTTTTAAAGCTGGAGCATCATTAACTCCATCCCCTGTCATGGCAACAATCTGACCCTTCTTTTTCCACGCTTCAACTATCCTTACTTTATGTTCAGGCGAAACCCTTGCATAAACACTATACTTATCTACATTCTCATACAATTCATCATCGCTTATTTTCTCAAGCTCTGCCCCAGTAATAGCCTCTTCATCATTTTGTAAAATTCCAAGTTCCTTAGCAATAGCTATTGCTGTTATTTTATGGTCTCCGGTTATCATCACAGGTTTAATACCAGCAGTTTTACACTTTTTAACAGCATCCCTTGCTTCTTCCCTTGGAGGATCTATCATTCCAATTAAAGCTGTAAAAATTAAATCCTTTTCAGCATTACTTATATCTACTTCAGTTACTTCTTTATATGCTACAGCTAAAACCCTCAATGCCTTAGCGGCCATCTCTTCGTTGACCCTTCTAATCTTTTCAATATCATCCTTTGTAATTTCCCTTACCGTATTATTGTCTAAAACAAATTTACATTTAGACAATAGAATATCTGGTGCCCCCTTAACATTAACTTCTATCTTATTTTCATAGCTATTAAAAGTTGTCATTAGTTTTCTATCAGAATCAAAGGGGATTTCTTCAATCCTTTTATATTTCTTTTCTAGTTCTCTTTTATCAATGCCTATCTTTAAAGCTATATCAACTAATGCTGTCTCTGTTGGATCACCTAAAGTAACTATTTTTCCTTCTTCTTCAACCACTTTAGCATCATTACATAAATTAGCAATTATCAATGCCTTATTAGCATCTAACATATCATCCGCATATCCGTTTATAGTAAATATTTCTTTTACTGTCATTTTATTTTGGGTTAAAGTTCCAGTTTTATCTGAACAAATAACTGTTGCACAACCTAAAGTTTCAACAGCTGGCAATTTCCTTATTATTGCATTTTTCTTTATCATTTTTTGAACACCTACTGCAAGAACAATTGTAACTACTGCAGGAAGTCCCTCTGGAATTGCAGCAACAGCAAGGGCAATTGATGTCATAAACATATCAAATAATTCATGTCCTCTTATTACTCCAACCAAAAACATAACTCCACATATAACCAAAGCTGTTATTCCCATCCATTTTCCTGCTTCTTCTAGTTTCACTTGCAAAGGCGTTTGTTCCTCTTCTACATTAGAAAGCATAGCAGCTATTTTACCAATCTCCGTCTTCATACCAGTTGCAACAACAACACCCTTACCTCTTCCATATGTAACCATAGAGGACATAAAAGCCATATTCTTTCTATCACCAATTGGAATATTTTCATTTTCTAATGTTTCACTATTCTTTTCAACTGGAACAGATTCCCCTGTTAATGATGATTCCTCTATCTTTAAATTTACTGCTTCTATAAGCCTTAAATCAGCTGGAACATATCTACCTGCCTCTAATACCACAATATCTCCTGGAACGATTTCCCTTACAGGAATCTCTTTTGAAATCCCATTTCTGATAACCAAAGCAAGAGGTGCTGCCATCTTTTTTAGAGCATTAAGGGACTTTTCTGCTTTGTTTTCTTGAATAACCCCAAGAACTGCATTTAAAATTACTACCAATAATATTATTATTGAATCAGCAATCTCTCCTACAAACCCAGATATTATTGCAGCAGCTATTAAAATTATTACTAAAAAATCCTTAAACTGATCTAAAAATCTTTGAAATAAAGATTTTGTTTTTCTTTCCTTAAATTCATTATATCCAAACTCTGATAGTCTCCTTTTAACTTCCTCTTCCGAAATTCCATTTTCACTTGTTTTTAACTCTAAAAATACTTCTTCTTTAGTTGTCATATAGAATGGCTTCATATAATCCCTCCTTAGAATATTTTTTCAAAAATAAAAGACCTTTATCCATGGATAACCATAGATAAAGGTCTTACTCACAAGGTTTCCCTTGCTAACCGACCGGGCTTTCGCCGTGGTGACGATCGGTTAAGGCTTAAGCCGAGTTACTCCCCTTTACGTGTATTATTATAATCACTTTATTTTTTTTGTCAATCTTCCATTATCCTCCTCAAATTCAACCCCTTTAATCTTTGTTGAATATTTTTTGTAAATAAAAGGAATTAAGCTTAAAAGCAACAATAATAGTATTGCTATATAAAATTGTTTAGATTTTATATTTTTTAGAGAGCTACCAAAATAACTATAGATAAAGGTTCCTGGAATAATCCCAACAATTGTTCCCAATAGGTAATCTTTAAAATTGATATTAGATATTCCACAAATATAGCTTACTGCATCAAAGGGCAATATTGGAACAACCCTTAAAATAAACGTAATAATAAACCCATTTTCTTTAGGATTAATCTTTATTTTTCTATATTTCCCTTTTAGTAATCTATCAACTAAATCCTTACCAAATTTTTTTGCAATAAAATAAGCAATAATAGAACCAAAAATACTGCCAACTAAGGTATAAAAAGTTCCTAAAAATGCTCCAAACATTAATCCACCTAAAGTTGAGAAAATGCCAACTGGCAAAAGTAAAAGTGGTCTTACTGTGCATAAAATTAAAAATATAATTGGTGCAATAATTTTATTATAACCAACAATATTTCTTAACTTATTTATATCATAAAGCTGATATTTAATTAGCAAAAATAAGGAAATTGAAAGAAATAAGCATATAAACAAAATATTCTTTTTTATATTCCTTTCACCTATGTTCCCTTTTTGCATTATTTTATCCCCTTTACTTATCCTTCCTAGTTAATTTTATCACTTTATGTTTAATTTTTCAATTAAATTAAATATTTTTCATTTCATAGTATATTTTTAAGTTTATTGGAAATATTATTAACATCACCAATATAAGTTAGGAGGTTTTTTTATGGCAGACAAATCAATAATCTGCAAAGACTGTGGCAAAGAATTTATTTTTACTGAAGGTGAACAAAGATTCTACAAAGAAAAGGGATTTGAAAATGATCCTGTAAGATGTCCAAAATGTAGAAGAGCAAAAAAACAAGATAGAAGACCTTCAGCAAGATAAGGGGAAATTATCCCCTTTTTTTAATGTTACATAATATTTATTAGATTTTTCATAAAATTAATGTTATAATAACCTTAAAATATTAGGAGGTTAATTTATGGAAAAAATCGCACTTGTTACTGACAGCTCATGTGATCTTCCACAAGAAATAATCGATGAATATGGAATTAATATAATTCCTCTAAGGATAATATACAAAAGCCAAGAATATAGAGATAGAATCGATATTAATTCCATTGAAATTTATAAAAACTTAGACAATGAAATTCCTAAAACTTCAATGCCGTCTCCATATGATGTTATTGCAAAAATTGATGAATTGAAGCAAAAGGGCTTTACTCATTGTATAGCAATGACTATATCCTCAGGATTAAGCGGCACATATGATATGTTTAAACTGGTTAAAGAAGAAATTAAAGATATCCATATATCTATAATCGATTCCAAAATTCTCTCCTTAGGACTTGGACTTTTAGTATATGAAACAGCAAAAATGATTAGAAACGGTTATTCCTATGATGAAATAATAAATAAAATAGATGTTTTTCTAACAAGAGTAAAAGGTTTTTTCACAGTCGATACTTTAGAATATCTAAAAAAAGGCGGAAGAATCAGTAGTTTTGCTGCAAAAATAGGTGCATTATTAAATCTTAAACCTATAATTTCTGTTGATGAATATGGAAAATACTATATGTTTTCTAAAGTAAGAGGTAAAAATCAAGCTGTATCCAAAATGATAGATGAATTGATGCTTTATTCCAAAACCTTTAAATCTCTTATTGTTGGAATTCCTCATGCAAATGTTGAAAATGAAGCCAATGAACTTGCAAACAAAATAAAAAGTATATCATCTGTAAAAGAAATAATCATAAACGAAGTAAGTCCTGCCCTTGGAGTTCATTCGGGTCCTGGACTTATAGGCTTAACGTTTTTGCCAATAGAATAAGGGGCATAAGCCCCTTAAATTATTTTATTCTTAAAAAAGTCCTTCAAAAATAACCCCTCTACTTTTTTACGTATTTTTTCGACATCAGTAATATAAAGATTTAATTCCTTCATCCTTTCAAAGTAAATAGCACCTGCAAAGGTATATCTTTGCTTTAAACCTTCAATGGTTTGTTTACTTTCATTTTCAAATTTAATTATATCACCTACGGCTAATGAGGTAGGAAGCTCAACTAAATTTAATCCAAGGCCTGACCTTACAGCATTATATCCTGCCAATGTCCCAGTTACTATAGCTTCTGTATGCCCTACAAAAAGTCCGCTCTTTTCCCCACCTACAAATAGATTATCAATTCCAATTACCTTCATATGATTATCCCTCGGTGCCATCGAAAGATATCTTATGGAATTAGCTTTACCTCCTGAATAAGGGTCTATAAATCTTGCCCTTTCAAAGCCAGGAATTTTTCTAAGTTTTTCTAAAGGATAATAGCTTGTCATTAATTTTGCATGTCCTGTATCTAATAAGACAATGTTCTCTGCAAATTCCTTTAGGGCATATTGTTGACAAACTTTGTTTTTTAATTTATCTAAATTAATATCCTCTTTAGGAACTGGAATAATTACTACTCCATCTTTGTCTAATTTTTCTTGTAATTCTTTAGAAAGAGAGTCCTTTTCTATTTTACAAGAACCGCTCATAGCCCCAAAGCTTTCATCTCCCCTAAGACCTTGAAGGTCTTCAACGCCTGCCCTCATAGAAATACTTATTCTGGGTCCATAAGACGGACAGCGCAAAATGCACATTGAACAGCCATTTCCATATCTTAAGCAATTACCAATAGGTCCTGTAGATCCTGTAGTTTCAATAAAAACATCCCCTTCAATTTCAGTCCCATCGTGTAAATAAACAGATTTAATCCTCCTGCCTTCCATTTCAACATCTACAACTCTATTTTCGAACATGATATTAATTCCCATTGAATATAAATACTTTCTTACCTCAGCTTCAATAATATTAACATCATATAAAGTTGCATGTTTATGCCCTGGAAATTCAACATTCTTGTGCCTTGCACATCTATCAGCTATTTCAAATAAATCTCCTCCACCTAGGGCGATCATTTCCTCTGCAGCTGTCCATCGACCGTTATTTCTAATTATTCCTCCTACATTTCCAAGTCCTAAAAGCATGTCAGTTTTTTCTATAATCAAAACCTCTGCACCACATTTTTTAGCCTGTAATGCAGCTGCACAACCTGCCCATCCACCACCTATAACAATGACCATCATATATTAACATCCCCTTTAATATTGATAAAAACCTCAGCAGGATTATATTGTTGTTTACAACCCCTTATAATTTGTCCATTGTTAAGTTTTAATTGGCAGCTTCCGCACACACCCTCCCCACATGTCATTAAAGAATTGTTTATCGTTACAAATTTAATGTCTTTATCCATCGAGTATATAAAATTAAGATAAAGTCTATGAAACTCATCACTACCACCAGATACAGTAACTTTAAAATCATGTTTTCTCATTAGTTCAATAATTAGCTGCTTCAATTCTTCCTTGAGGGTATAGTTTGAATATTTTATCATATCGACATCATATACCTTACATCCCAAATCTAAAAACTCTTTTTTCGCAAAATTTTCGTTGCTGCGTCCTTTGTCTAATATAACAACAACATTGTTATTAGATTTTTTTAATTTATTTGCCAACATAACACAAGGAGCTGCAGCAACTCCCCTTGCTGATATTAATACTTCACTATTTTTCAAATTTTTTATAAATATTTGACCTTGGACACCATTCCAGTATGGCCCTTTAATCTCGATTTTATCTTTACATTCCAAAATATCTTTTGTCTTTACCCCCAATATTTTTATTGCCAAAGTAATTATATTATTTTTAATATCGCTTTTCATAATTGATACTGGAGTAGCAAAGCACTGGGGGGATTTAGGCCTTTTTAAAAAAACAAATGCCCCGATATTATTTAATTGTTTAGCTAGATAAGGATTTACTGATACCTCCATTAAAATCAAGTCATCTCTTATCATATTTAGTTTCTTAACTGTATATTCTTTAAATTCTCGAGCTTTTTTAGCTTTATTGTTATTCCATGTATACTCTTGATAAATACATGTTCCCTTCCAGTTTAGGCAATCGCAAAAAACCCTTCCTCTTAATTGAGAACAAATAATGCACTCACCCTTTTCCGCCAAATAGCAAGGACAATACTCCGTTCCTGCATCAATGCAGTCAACAAATTTAAACATAACTGTCCCCCCTTCCCATATAATTAAAATATTCATCATCATTAATTTTGGTTACAAAAAAACGAGCTGTTATTTTTTAACAGCTCGCAAAAATACATCCTTAATTTTGTCTATAAAGTTTTTCCTTCTAATATCTCTATCACTTACTAAAGGATATTTGGCTATAATAGTATCGTTAATTTTTACTACAACATTGCCCACTATCTCATTTTTGGATATAGGTGCAAATAGGACGGAAGGTGTAAAAAGCTCAACTTTAATTTTATCCTTTTCTTCAGGTAGAATTGGTAAATATAGTTCTGATTTTGTCTGAGCAAATATATTTTTTTCTGTTCCTCCATAAAGTGGAATACTTTTTACGACTTCATTTTTATCAAAAGCTTTAATAAAAACATAATTTTGGGAGGCAAATTGGACTAGTTTTTCAGCATCCTTCCATCTATCAGCACTGTTTAAAACTACACAAATATATCTTCCAAATTTATGTCTTACAGATGCGACTAAACATTTTCCTGCGTTACCTGTATATCCCGTTTTTACACCATCAGAATTGTCAACTCTAAATAAAAATTTGTTTATATTGTTATACGAATATTTAAAAGGTCCTGTAATTCCACTCGAAATTTCCTTTGTTGCAACTATTTTAGCAAATAACTCATTTTTCATCGCATAGGCAGTTATTTTTGCTAAATCGTTAGCAGTTGTAAAATGGTCATCTGCATCTAATCCATGTGGTGTAATAAAACTAGTGTTTAAAGCTCCAATTTCTATGGCTTTATTATTCATTAATTTAACGAAATTTTGCACATTACCAGCAATATGTTCAGCGATAGCTACCGCAGCATCATTTCCTGACTTTAACATAAGGCCGTAAAGAAGTTCTTCCAAAGTTACTTTATCACCTGCCTTAAGTCCAGCTGAGCTTCCTGGCACAGATGCTGCTTTAGTTGAAATAGTAACTACATCTTTTATGTTTCCCCTCTCAATAGCTACTATTGCTGTCATTATTTTTGTCGTGCTTGCCATAGGTAATATTTTATTTCCATTTTTGCTATATAAAATTCTACCAGATTCTTGATCTAAAATAGTAGCCGAAACACAATTTAGATTTAATTCTTTTGAATTTCCTAAAACCTTAAAGCAAGGTATTAGAAAACTTATTAAAGTTAAAATGATTATCAAAATTCTTTTCAATTTTTTCTACCCCCATACAGGTTATGTCGCGTTAAATCCTCCTTCTTCATTTGTATATGTATTCTTTATATTTACACTTTTATCTTTTTTAAAATAGTTAACAATATCCTCAATTAAATCCGGTATTCCATCTATAATCCTTTCAATCGAATTAGCTTGATTGACAGGCAGTAGCTTTACCGAATCTTTTGAAACTACTAAAAATGCTACTGGGCTCACAGCCATACCTGCACCGCTTCCACCACCAAAGGGGAATTTTGCCTTTTCATCCATTTTTCCTTCCCTTGTAAATTCGCTTCCTCCTGATGCAAATCCTATGCTAACTTTTGAAATTGGAATTATAACAGTTCCATCCTTTGTTTCTACTGGATCGCCAACTATCGTGTTTACATCTATCATCTCCTTAAGGCTATCCATTGTAGTTCTCATTAATGCTTCTATTGGATGTTCCATACCTAAAACCACCCTTTCCTTTGTTCTTTATATATTTTGATAGAAAAATTATTAATATCCATATTAAGTAAAGGTTTTGAATCTTTATTAGAATATCTATTTTAAGGTCATATATTTCTTTATCAAATACAGGCTTTATATTTATTTTTTGATTGTAATTTTTAAATGCATTTCTCAATATTGGATAAATCGAACCTAAAAAAGAATTTATTGTTCCGTATAATAGAGCCGTAATATGTGGTTCCTTTGCTCCATATAAAAAATCTATATCTAAATCCACATCAAGTCGGTGAAGTATATTACTTAATAAAGTTCTCACCAATTCTAATATTTCTATATTACCTTTTGTTTTTTCCTTCTTAGGAGATTTTGATTTAGTTTTCTCTTTAATATTTTTTTCAAATAGTTTTATTTTTATAACATATAAAAAATTTAATTTTACGTTTAGTTTTTTTAAATCAAAATATATTTCTATATACGTTTTTGAAAATATGATTACAATAATAATAAACACCAATATTAATAGAAAATATTTCATATAATTCACCCCATAAACAAAAAAGGAAGAATAAATATACCTTCATATATTTATTCTTCCTTTTTTTCCAAATTAAATTCAATTAAATTTGGTAATTCACTTAAATTTTTAAACCCAAAATACTTTAAAAATTCTTCTGTCGTTTCATAAATTATCGGCCTTCCAACCGTTTCTAATCTGCCAGCTTCTTTAATCAATCCATATTCTAATAGTGTTGATATTGCCTTATCGCTTCTCACTCCTCTAATCTCATCTATCTCAGACTTAGTTATAGGCTGTTTATATGCAATTATTGCTAATGTTTCTAAAGCAGCCTGCGATAAATTATGTTTTGATTCAGGCTTAAAAAGTTTCCTAATAAAACTGCTATATTCTGGTTTAGTCGAAAACTGAATTTTATCATTGAATTCCAATATAAAAATTCCTCTTTTTTCATTTTCATACTCCTTAATCATTTCCTTTAAAATCCATTCAAAATCCTTATCATCAATATTTAACACATTGATTATATCCTTTTTAAATACCGCCTCACCTGAAACAAATAAGATGCTTTCAATAATACCCTTTATCCTATCTACATCCCTTTGGGTATCTAAATTAAATAAGTATTCCTCCATTACTCTACCAT
>JAOAEI010000046.1 GCA_026416875.1 Caloramator sp. | reverse complement strand
GGGCTTATTTTTTAAGTTTTAATTATTTCCAATGGTGATTGTCAACAAGTAGTTTTTACTTTGATGCAACACTAGAAGCTATATAGCACATTTTTTTTATCCATTTAAAAAATACCACGATAAATATATCAAGCAGGCACCAATAATGATAATCCATATCCAAAATGGGATAATAACAGCTAAGAGCATTCCACATCCGATGCCTAATATGATAATAGCTAAAACATCTATTATTTTTAATTTTATTTTATCCTTTAACATACCTTCCCCCATTAGCTATTGCTAAAGAAAAATAATCCAAAATAAACTAGCCCCGCTCCAAGTAAAACAAGCCAAATCCATATAGGCATCCAAACAATAATAAGAATCGTTCCAGTTAAAATTAGCAAAATCCCTAAAATTTTTGATTTATTTCTTTGATTTTTCATCCTATGACCACCATAACAATTTATATATTCATTATATGTCATTCTTAATAAAGTTGATACAGTCTAAATCTTTTTAAAAATTAACACTTCTCCTTCTCCCACTTTAACCTCGCACTGCCTGTCTATCATAACATTAGAAATACCAAGTGATCTTCCAAAATCGATAGTTGTATTCTCTAATCTATACATTAATCCTTTTGAATATAAAGCTTTTGCTGATTTATATATTGGAATAATCGAAACAATATCACCAATTTCCCCTTCTATTTTAATTGAATCTTTACACATATATATATAAAAATCATCAGTTACAATATATCCCATTGCATTATGTTCATAAATATAGTGTAAAAGATACAAATTTGCCAATGTATGATCAATCCTTCCGCCTACCCCCCCAAGTATGCATATTTCTTTACATCCTTCTTCAATAGCTATATTTATACAAAGCTCTGTATCAGTATAATCCTTTTCTTTAGGATATCTAATAACATTAACACCCTTATCTATATAATAATCTAAAACTTTAGGTTCAATCGAATCAAAATCTCCAATTAAAAAATGAGGAATAATGCCTAATTCATAGGCATAATTCCCTCCACCATCTGCACATAATATAATATCAGCTTTTTGGACTTCCTTTTGTAACAAAGTAGAATTATTAATCCTTCCAAAATTAAAAATTAATGCTTTTTTCATTTTTACCACCAATTTCTTTAAACTGTTTTACTGTATTTTCTATGTCATCTGAACAAAAAATAGCTGAACCAGCAACAATCACATTAGCCCCTGAATTAACAACATCTTTTACATTACTTAAGTTTATACCTCCATCAACCTCTATATCGATTTGTAATTTCCTCTCTTCTATTATTCTTTTTAATCCTTCTATCTTTTTTAAAACATATGGTATAAATTGCTGACCACCAAATCCTGGATTAACACTCATAATAAGAACCATGTCGACATTTTCTAATACATAATTCAATGTGTCCAATGAAGTTGCTGGATTTAAAGCAACACCAGCTTTTTTGCCAAAAGACTTTATTAAATTAATAGTTCTGTCAAGGTGAACACAAGCTTCTTGATGAACTGTTATTATATCGGCTCCGGCTTTTACAAACTCCTCAATATACCTATCTGGATTTTCAATCATCAAATGCACATCAAAAGTTAAATTAGTTAATGGTCGCAGGGACTGAACAACAAGTGGCCCAATTGTAATATTGGGAACAAAATGGCCATCCATAACATCTATATGAACATAATCTGCTCCAGCCCTTTCAATTTTTTTAATTTCTTCTCCTAATATACTAAAATTAGCTGATAGTATTGATGGTGATAATTTCATCATCTATTGTTCCTCCTGTCTTCAATTATTTCATTTAGAAACTCTAAATAATTATTATATCTAGTTCTACATATATTCCCTTCTGCTACATTGTCTATTATAGCACAGTCTTTCTCTTTTACATGTAAACAGCTTGAAAACTTACACTGACCAATAAAATTTCTAAATTCTTTAAAATAATACTGCAAATCTTCTGGTTCTATAAACGACAAGTCTAACGTTGAAAAACCTGGGGTATCTACTAAGTATGTTTCATCATCTATTCTAATCAGTTGTGCATACCTTGTAGTATGTTTCCCTCTACCTATTTTTTCACTTACTTCTCCTGTTTCCATCGTAACCTTATCTTGAATGGAATTAAAAATCGTCGATTTTCCAACTCCTGACGGGCCTGCAAATACATTTATTTTCCCTTTCAATAAAGCTTTTAATTCATCTAAACCTTCTTTCCTTAATGCATTTGTTTTTATCACTTTGTATCCTGCTCTTGTGTAAATAGAATACACTTGTTGAAATTTACCATCCTCATCCAAGTCAGATTTATTAAAACATATAATGCAATCTAGATTTTTTTCTTCAACATGAACTAATAATCTATCTAAGAGTGTAAAACTAATATCAGGATCCTTTAGAGCAAATACAACCACTACTTGATCAACATTAGCTACTGGTGGCCTTATAAGTTGTGATTTTCTTTCTTTAATTTCTTTGATAACTCCCTGCGAATTGTTTATTTTTTCAATATAAACCCTATCACCTACTAAGGGAGTAATGTTTTCTTTCCTAAATTTTCCTCTTGCTTTACACTCGATTAATTCTCCATTATGCAATTCAACATAATAGAAACCACCTATGCCTTTTACTATAATACCCTCCAGCATACCTTCCTCCTTAATTACTGTTTATCTTCAGCCTCTTGTTGGAGATTATCGTCTAATTTATTAATAGTGACATTTATCAACGTCCCCTGTCTAACTTCTACACCATCCATTACACTCTGTAATATAACTTCTCCATCTTTATAATTTGGATCATATCCATAATTTACAGTTCCAAGATTTAATCCTGATAATTTTAATGTTTGTTTTGCCTGTTCTAAGCTCATTCCAAGTAGATTAGGAACTTTAACTATTCTAATTTGTGGTCCTTCACTAATAATTAAATCAATAGCAGTTCCTTCTTTAACCTCAGTTCCCGATAATGGATTTTGATCTATAATGTAGCCCTTTTGAATTTCATCGCTATATTGTTTATCAATGTTACCTAAATTTAACTTATTATTTCTTAACAGAGTTTCTGCATATGTTAAATCCAATCCCTTAAGATCAGGAACAATAACCATCTTAGGCCCTGAACTTATTATTACTCTAATAATAGAATTTTCTTTAACCATAGTTCCTTCTTCAGGTATAGTTGCAATAACCGCTCCTTCTGGTAAATCGCTGCTTTGTGTTCCTTCTATCTCCATTGTTAACCTATTATCTTCTAATATTTTTCGTGCATCTTCTTTACTCAGACCTACTACATTAGGAACTTTTACATCTTTTGTCACTAAATATCTACTAAAAGCAAAATATCCTAAAGCCGTTATTGATAAAAATAATAAAATAATTAATGATATCATTAAAGCTTTTTTATTTCTTTTATTTTTGCCTTTTGCTTTGTTTTTATTTAATTCTTCTTCTAAGCTTTCTTGAGAAATTATTCTTGTTTTCTCCATATCATCTTTTTTATTCAATAAAGAGATTTCAGGATTAATTATTGCTTTATTGATATCCAAAATTATTTCTTTAGCATTTTGATATCTTTTTGTCATATCTTTTTGCATCATTTTAACAACGATATCATTTACTGCTAAAGGGATACTCGAATCAACCTTTATAGGCTCCTCAATATCGTCCTGTATATGTTTTATAGCTATAGTTATTGGGCTTTCTGCATCATAAGGTGGTCTCCCTAAAAGCATTTCATAAAATACTACACCAAGGGAATAAATATCAGTTCTGTGGTCACTATATAATCCCCTAGCCTGTTCTGGCGATAAATAATGGACAGAACCCATGACTTTTCCAGTATTTGTTACCGTATTAAAGGTCGAAGCCCTTGCAATTCCAAAATCAGTAACTTTTATTATATTATCTTCTGTTATTAAAATATTATGGGGTTTTATATCCCTGTGAATAACACCATTTTTATGGGCATGATCAAGGGCTTGAGAAATTTGTAGAACTATCTTCAATGCTTCATCATATCTAATTTTACCCTTTTCCTTAATATAATCCTTTAAAGTTTTTCCCTTTATATATTCCATAACAATATAATTTAATCCATCATTTTCACCAACATCAAATATGCTAACTATATTCGGATGGGATAAGCTTGCTGCAGCCATAGACTCTCTTTTAAACTTGCTTAAAAATTCAGTATCGTTTGCAAATTCCGGCCTTAAAATTTTTACTGCAACAAATCTATTTAATAAAGTATCCTTTGCTTTAAAAACTAAAGCCATTCCTCCATCGCCAACTTTTTCAAGCAGGATATATCTATTATTTAGTATCTTTCCACTTAGTTCCGTCATCTCCCATCCTCCTTTCTTGCGATAACTACAGATATGTTATCCGATCCTCCCCTATCGTTTGCAATCTCAATCAGAGTTTCAACTGCATCTTCTTTTTTATCATTTACAATTTCAAATATCTCTTCTTTGGTAAGATATGTCGTTAAGCCATCTGTGCATAGTAAAATTAAATCATCTTTTTTAAA
This sequence comes from Caloramator sp., assembly GCA_026416875.1. Classification (GTDB taxonomy): domain Bacteria; phylum Bacillota; class Clostridia; order Clostridiales; family Caloramatoraceae; genus Caloramator. The sequence continues at coordinate 9,140 of JAOAEI010000046.1, read as the reverse complement.
ATCTACTTCTATTATATCAATAACTACATTTTTTTCTAATCCGATAGCTCTTGTTATAAGATTTTTCTTTGGATGATTTTCGGCTTCAAGTTCTGTAATTGTTCCATTCTTAACTAATTGTTGAACAAAAGAATGATCTTCAGTAAGCTTTTTAATCCCTTCTTTATTTATTAAATAAGCTCTGCTATCTCCAACATGACCAATAAAAGCTTTATCAAGAACCATCAAACAACATGTCAAAGTTGTTCCCATACCGCTTAATTGATTTGCATCCTTGGATTTCTCATAAACTCTTAAATTAGCTTCAAGCATTGCATCTCTAATTAGTTCTGATTTATCATAATACTTATTGTAATTGTTAAAAACAAAATCTCTCAATGATAGTGAAGCTATTTTGCTGGCAACTTCTCCTGCATTATGCCCCCCCATTCCATCTGCAACAGCAATTAGGGCATAATTATTTGATTTTAGCATAATTACATAATCCTCGTTTAGCTCCCTTGCCTTTCCAATATCGGTTTTGCATTTTATATACACACAACCACCCCTTAAGTTATAAACCTTCTTCTTAATTGGCCACATGCGGCATCTATATCAGTCCCAAGCTCCCTTCTTATAGTCGTGTTAATTCCTCGAGACTCTAGAATATCCCTAAAATTCTCTATCCTTTTTCTATCAGGTCTTTCAAATTTTCTTTCGCTTACCGGATTAACAGGAATTAAATTAACATGACATAAAAGCCCTTCTAATTTTTCTGACAATTCTTTTGCATCTTCAATTGAATCATTGAAATCCTTAATTAATGCATATTCAAAGGTTATCCTTCTATTGGTTTTTTCAATATAATATCTGCAGGCATCTAACAATTCTTCAAAACTATATCTATTAGCTATTGGCATTATTCTTTTTCTTTTTTCGTCGTTTGGAGCATGTAAAGATATGGCTAATGTAAGTTGTAATTTTAAATCTGCTAAACGCTTAATTTCAGGAACCAATCCGCATGTTGATAAGGTTATATGTCGCATTCCGATATTTAAACCTTCTTTTGAATTAATAAGTTCCAAAAATTTCAAAACATTTTCAAGGTTATCTAAAGGCTCTCCAGTTCCCATCAAAACAATATTTGAAATCCTGATGTTCTCATCCTTAGAAATTGTTAAAACTTCCCCCAGCATTTCACCCGGTGTTAAATCTCTAATTTTTCCACCTATAGTAGATGCGCAAAAAGAACATCCCATACTGCAACCTGCTTGTGTTGAAATACATACAGAATTGCCATAGGAATATCTCATTAGAACAGCTTCTATTAAATTATCATCCTTCAATCTTAACAGATATTTAGCTGTTCCATCTGAAGATTCTTGCTTAGCTTCAATAAATATATTTTTTATAAAAAAATTCTCCTTCAGCTTATCCCTAAGTTTTTTGGGGATATCTGTCATTTCATCAAAATCCTCTACTCCATTATTTATCCATTTATATATCTGTTTAGCCCTAAATTTAGGCTCACCTAAACCAACAATAAATTTTTCAATTTCCATTAATGATAGATCCCTTATATCAATCATTACCATCACCATAATCTTTTTAATTTACAAATGAAAAATCCATCTGTATTATTGACATTAGGAAATAATCGTAAATAAATTCCATCGATTAAGCTATTTTTATATTCTTCTGGAACCAATTCGTTTATATTTAATAATTCAAAATTTGGATTTTCATTTAAAAAGCTTTCTATAATTTTCTCATTTTCATCCTTTGTGATCGTGCAGGTACTATAAAGGACTTCTCCGTTAATTTTAACATATATAGACGCATTTTTTAACAAACTATATTGAATTTTAGTAAGATCATAAATATCTTTTAAGTTTACATTCCATCTAATTTCAGGCTTTTTTCTAATGAGTCCTAGCCCTGAACAAGGTGCATCTAAAAGAACTTTATCAAAATAATTTTCAAATTCTTTATAAAAAATACTTGCATCCTTTAACATTGCCTCTATAATATCTACTCCAAGTCTTTTTGAATTTTCCTTTATCAAATTAATTTTATGTTCATAAACATCAAGGGCAATTATCTCGCCTTTATTTTCCATAAGCTGCGCCATATGAGTTGTTTTGCCTCCAGGCGCAGCACACATATCAAGAACTTTTTCCCCTGGTTTGGGATTTAGAACAATCGCAGCAAGCATTGAACTTTGATCTTGCACATAAAAAAGTCCTTCTAAAAACTCTGGCATCTTTTCTATTTGACCTATCTCTTCTATTATTAAAGAATCTTTTAGTTGTCCATCCTTAACCTTTATTCCTCTTTTGATAAATTTGTCTTTTAATTCATTCTTTGTTGATTTTAATGTATTCACCCTAACTGTCAATTCAGGCACTTTATTGTTTGCTTCCATTAAATCTATCAAAAATTTTTCATCAAAATATCTAATAAAATAATCTACATACCATTCAGGATGTGAATACTTAATTGATAAAAATTTTATTTTATTTTTTTCATTTATATTTTCAAATTCTTGTTTATTCCTTAATATGTTTCTTAAAATGCCGTTAACAAAACCTGATAATTTCGGTGCTTTTATTTTACATAAATTCACAGATTGACTTACTGCTGCAAATTCTGGAACTTTATTCATAAAAAAAATTTGGTAAACCCCAATTCGTATACAATTCAATGCCCATATATTTATATCCTTTAAATCTCTTTTACAAAACTTTTGAATTAAATAATCTATTTTTAATTTCCATCTTAAAGTTCCATATACTACCTCCGTTGCAAATGCCCTATCTAATGACGACAAATTATATTTTTTATAATATTGATTTAATTTTATATTAGAAAAAGCTTTTTTTTCATCTATTTCGCTTAATATCTTAAGTGCTAAAAATCTTGCTTTATCCTCCATACTTTCCTCCTAATCTCTGTCCCTTGTAATGAAAAGCAATCTCAAAAGCTGAGAAATTGCCATTAGGGTTGCAGCTACATATGTTAAGGCTGCTGCATTTAAAACCTTTTTAGCACCTCTTAATTCATTTTCAAAAAGCAACCCGTTGCTGTCTAGTTCACTTAAAGCCCTTGAGCTGGCATTGAATTCAACAGGTAAAGTTATTATCTGAAAAGCTACAACTGCCATAAACAATAAAACACCTAACCTTGCAAGTCCCATAGCTCCCATAAATAAACCTAATAATATTAATATCCATGATAAATTAGATCCAATATTTGCTACAGGAACTAAAGAGTTTCTAATCAATAGTGGAACATATCCCCTATTATGTTGAATTGCATGACCAGCCTCATGGGCTGCAACTCCAATAGATGCTATGGAGGTGCTATAATAAACATCCTCCGAAAGTCTTAGAACTCTTTTTGAGGGATCATAATGATCAGTTAATCTACCAGGAATAACAACTATTGGAATATCATAAAGTCCATTTCTATCCAATATTATCCTTGCTGCTTCAGCACCCGTTAACCCTCTTATTGAAGCAACCTTTAAGTATTTAGAAAACGTCATCTGAATTTTGCTTTGAGCATAAAATGCTAAAAGTAAAGCTGGAACTAAAAATATAAATGTAGGGTCATAATAACCATAATACATATTTATCCCCCTTTACTCTAATATACTTCCAATTTCAATATTGTGTCCATTCAAATATGAACCTACAGGCATACGTTTGCCACCCATTTCTTGTAGCTCAGTTATAATTATTGAGCCTTCCTTACAAGCGATTTCAATACCATCCCTTGTAACATCAAGTATTTTACCTGGGACTTCATTTATATTATTATTTCCAATTTTAGCTTTCCATATTTTTATCATATTATTTTTATAAAAGAAATAGGCTCCCGGCCAAGGTAATAGTCCCCTAATAAGGTTATAAATTTCGATGTTGTTTTTATCCCAATTTATATGTCCCATATCCTTAGAAAGCATTGGAGCATAACTTGATATGGAATCCTCCTGTTTTTCTGGAATTATACTGCCATCTTTAATTTTTCCCAAAGTTTCAATAAGTAAATCAGCACCGATTATCATCAATCTATCGTGCAATTCCCCTGCTGTTTCATCATCTTTTATCTCAACTTCCCTTTTTAGAAGCATATCGCCTGTATCTAAACCAACATCCATTAGCATCGTAGTAACACCTGTTGCTTTAAATCCATTTATTATTGCCCAATTAATAGGTGCAGCACCTCTTAATTTTGGAAGCAGTGATGCATGGACATTGATACATCCATATTTGGGGATGTCAAGTATCTCCTTTGGCAAAATTTGTCCGTATGCAACAACAACGATTACTTCAGGATTTAAACTTTTAATTAAATCAATTGCCTCCTTATTATTTTTTAATTTTTGTGGTTGATATACTGGAATATTATATTTAATTGCAACCTCTTTTACTGGTGGAGGTTGCATTTTCTGCCCCCTTCCCTTAGGCTTATCTGGTTGAGTAAAAACTGCTAAAACCTCATGAAGTTCAATTAATCTTCTCAGAGTTGGAACTGCAAAATCTGGAGTTCCCATGAAAATAGCTCGCATTAGATCACCTCGTCATTCTCCAATTTATCTATATAAAGCACACCATTTAAATGATCAATTTCATGGCATAATGCTCTAGCAAATAAATCTTCAGCATCTATAATAACCTCGTTTCCCCTTTCATTTAGTGCCTTTACCTTTACCCTTTTAGGACGTTTTACAGTGCCACTTCTATTAGGAATGCTCAAGCATCCCTCTTCATCCACCTGTTCCCCTTCTTCAAATATTATCTCAGGATTAATAAGTTTATAAAGGCCCTCACCAACATCCACAACTATTATGCGTTTCAAAATACCAACCTGAGGAGCAGCAAGACCAACTCCATTTGCCTCATACATAGTATCCACCATGTCATCTATTAAAGTTAAAACTTTGTTATCGATTTTTTCGACTGGTTTACTTATCTTTCTTAAAACTTCATCTCCAATTGTTCTTATTTTTCTAATCGCCATAAAATTACCTCCTATCAAAGCATACTATTTGGATTTATATCCATCGAAAATGAAATTGGACTGTTAACTAATTCATTATACAATATTTCATATATTTTATAATAATATTCTACCACTTTACCCTTAAAAATCATATTCCATCTAAAAGTATTCTTAACTTTTGAAATATGACAGGGTGATGGTCCTAGAATCGTTAAATCCTCATCTTTGATAAACTCTTTTAAAATATATCGAAGTCTATTAGAAACCTTTATTAATTCACTTTCATTTTGAGAGGTTAGCAAAACATATAAAATATCAGTAAAGGGTGGATTATTCATAATTTTTCTCATTTTGATTTCATAATCATAAAAATTTTTAAAATCATGCTGACTTGCAAATTGAATTATAGGATTGTCGGGATCATATGTTTGAATAACAACCTTACCTAGTTTATCTCCTCTACCTGCCCTTCCCGAAACCTGTGATATCAGCTGAAATGTTCTTTCTGCTGATTTATAATCTGGCAAATTAAGTATAGTGTCTGCTGTTATAATGCCAACTAAAGTAACGTTTTTAAAATCCATACCTTTGGCAATCATCTGGGTCCCAATTAATATATCCGCTTCACCATTTTTAAAGGCTCTATATATTTTTTCATGGGCTCCTTTGTTTTTTGTTGTATCCATGTCCATTCTTAAAACGCGTGCATCAGGAAAATATTTTAATATTTCACTTTCAATCTTTTCCGTTCCAGCTCCAAAATACTTAATATATTTACTTCCGCATTTTGGACATATGTTAGGAATACTATAATCTTTGCCACAGTAATGGCAATTTAAGGTATTATTATAATAATGATAGGTTAATGTTATATCACAATCGAAACACTTTGCAACATATCCGCAGGATCTGCAGGAAACAAATGTAGAATAGCCTCTTCTATTAATAAACAGTATTGTTTGATTTTTTTCATTTAAATTGCTTGCAATTTCTTCTAAAAGTTTCTTGCTAAAAACACTTCGGTTACCACTTTTAAGTTCCTTTTTCATATCAACAATTGTGACTTCAGGTAGATTTATGTTATTGGCTCTTTTTAATATCTCAATTAGATGGTATGTCCCATTTTTGGCATTATAATAACTTTCTAATGATGGTGTTGCAGAGCCTAAAATCAACAAACCATTGCTTGCCTCTATCCTAAGCTTAGCCACATATCTTGCATCATATTTGGGGGTAATTTCTGATTTATAAGTATGTTCATGTTCCTCATCGATAATAATAAGTTTTAAATTTTTCACTGGTGCAAAAACTGCAGACCTTGCTCCAACAACCAATTTGACTTCTCCGTTATATATTCTTCTCCATTCATCAAAGCGTTCTCCCTCAGAAAGCCTACTATGTATAACTGCTACATTGGCCCCAAACCTTCCCTTAAACCTTTCAACTGTTTGAGGTGTTAATGATATCTCCGGCACTAAAATTATTGCCCCATAGCCATTGTTTAAAAATCTTTCAATTATATTTAAATATATTTCTGTTTTTCCTGAACCAGTAACTCCATAAATTAGCGAAATATTTTTTCCATTTTCATAAGAAGATAATATCTCATCGATTGCTTTTTTTTGTTCTAAATTTAATTCGATTTTATCATATCTAAAATCTTCATTATGGGGTATTCTATAAGTTTCAACATATTCTTTTTTTATTAATCCTTTATTTATTAGAGTTTTTATTACAGCTGAAGAATAGCAGCTTTTGTTTTTTAAATCTTTAGATGATATAATTCCATTATTACTTATCAATTCTTTTAAAATCTGTATTTGTCTTTGCAATCTTTTAGCATCTTCATTTTCCTCTAAAAATCTACAAGCCTCCTTAACATCTACTGCCATATAAACAAGTTCCCTTTTAGGTTTTACAGATAAATCAGCAGTTTCTTTGAATTCTATTATGCCTTTTTTATAAAGTTTTATAAGCTGTGTTCTTTTTATGCTTTCCCCAATTAATTTTTCTATTTTATCTAAATCAATATATTCATCATGAGTATATTTTAAGAATTCATACTTTTCTTCATACTTTTTATCAAAATTCACTCTTTTAATGAGAATTTTGGTTTTAAGATTATTAGGAGGCAAAAATAATTTAACAGCTTCATAAAAAGTGCATAGATATCTTTCCTTTATTTTCCTAGCTATTTCGATAGTTTTATTATCAATTATGATATTTTCATCTATTACATCGTATATTTTTTTCAGTTCATTCTCAAGGTCTGAATATTCATTTATATTTATTACTAAACCTTCTATTAATTTATTTCCTGCACCAAAGGGAACGATAACCCTTTTACCGATTTCTATATATTCTTCTAGTTCTTCAGGAATTATATAATCAAATTCCTTATCAAGTTCTTTGATATTTGTGTTAATAATAATAGAGGCTATTTTCATGTAAACCCTCCTAAAAGAAATAAAAAGCGCCTTAGCGCTTAACTTTTAATTCTAAAATATAATTTAATATAATGTCTGCCAATTCTTCTTTTAACATATTAGGAAGCTGTATAATTTGTCCGTCATTTTTTATAATCTTAACTGTATTAGTATCATAGTCAAAACCTGACTTTTCTTCTGTTACATTATTAGCAATTATCATATCCAAATTTTTTCCTTCTAACTTAAGCTTTGCATTCTTTATTAGATCATTTGTTTCCGCTGCAAAGCCTACAAGTATCTGATTTGATTTAACCTTCCCCATCTCCTGAAGAATATCTTTATTTTTAATTAATCTTATTTCAAAGGAATCTTCTGTTTTCTTTATCTTAACGTTGCTTGCCCCTTCAACTTTATAGTCAGCAACTGCAGCTGCTTTTATTGCAATATCAACCTCTGGATAATATTTCATTACTTCTTGAAACATTTCCTCAGCTGTTTTTACTTTAATAACTTTTATACCTACTGGAGGAGCCAAATTAGTAGGCCCTGAAATTAAGATAACCTCTGCCCCTCTGTTTCTAGCTGCTCTTGCTATTGCATATCCCATTTTTCCAGATGATCTATTTGATATAAATCTTACGGGATCAATTTGCTCAACAGTTGGACCTGCAGTTACAAGAACCTTTTTGCCTAAATAGTCCTTTTTCTTTTCAAGTAGCATTTCAATATAATCAAATATCAAATCGATATCATTTAACTTACCCTTTCCCACATATCCACAGGCAAGTCTTCCTTCTATTGGTTCTATAATATGATAACCATATTGTTCCAATATTTGGATATTCCTTTTGACAATCGGATTTTCATACATATTAACATTCATTGCAGGCGCTATTAAAACTGGTGCCTTAGTTGCCATAACCGTTGTAGTAAGCATATCATCAGCTATACCATTTGCAATTTTTCCTATTACATTTGCAGTAGCAGGAACAATAGCTAAAACATCTGCCTTATCTGCCAATGAAATGTGCTGTATTTCCCAGCTCTTAGGTTCTGCAAACATATCAACTATAACTTGATTTTGACTTAGAGATTGAAAACTTAAAGGAGTAACAAACTTTGTTGCCGATTCTGTCATTATTACATCAACATTAATATCCTTTTTCCTAAGTTTACTTACTAAGTCAAGCGCTTTATAAGCGGCAATACCTCCCGTCACACCCAAAACAACGTTTTTTGACATACCAACACCTCAATATTACTTAATTCCAGTTTTAACGGCATGATATTTTATCTTACCTTTATTTATCTCATGTATTGCAATTGTAACAGGTTGATTAGAGTCTATCTTTACTAAAGGTTCCTCCCCTGCAACTAATTGCCTTGCTCTTTTGGCAGTTACAACAACTAAAGAGTATCTGTTGTCTATCTTTTCTAAAAGCGACAATATAGGTGGATTAATCATAGAGCTTTCTTTACTAATATGCATTCATTATCCCTCCTGCTCAAAATATCCTGCTCTTAAAAGTCTATTACACTTACATTTTTCTGCAACTATAATGCATTCAATTTTTTTTACAGCCTCATCAACATAATCATTAACAACGGCATAATCATATTTAGACATATATTTTATTTCTTCAAATGCCGCTGTAAATCTTGTTTTTAGAGAATCTTCAGTCTCAGAACCTCGTTTTATTATTCTATTTTTTAGTTCCTCCATTG
>JAOAEI010000045.1 GCA_026416875.1 Caloramator sp. | reverse complement strand
ATATAAGGGGGTTCTAAGTGGGCTATTTTTAAAATATCTTCCTTTGAAAAAACCTCTTTAGTTGGGCCATCAAGAAGAACTTGGCCTTGGTTGAAAACTATCGTCCTTTCAAATGTTTCTGCAACAAAATCCATATCGTGGGTTATGGTGATAACAAGCTTCCCCTCTTCCTTTAAGCTTTTTATTATATTTTTAATCTTTTCCCTTGATATAAAATCCTGTGCGATAGTTGGCTCATCTAAAATTATTATATCTGGACCCATCGCTAAAATTGAAGCGATGCTGATTAACTTTCTTTCCGATAGGGTAAGGTCGTATGGATTTTCATCAGCCCTTTGAAAAAGTCCCACAAGTTCAAGGGCTTTTTTTGCATTTTCAAAGGCTAGACCCTTATCTTGACCAATATTCAATGGTCCAAACATAACCTCATCTAAAACCTTGTTTTTAAAAATTTGATCGTTTGGATTTTGAAAAACAAGACCTATTATGGAAGCAAGTTTTGCAACTGTGCTTTCCTTTGTGTTTATCCCCTTTATAAATATATCTCCCTTTTTAGGCTTTAAAAGGCCCTTTAAAAGCTTTACAAAGGTGGTTTTTCCTGCACCATTTTGCCCTATTATTGCAGTTGACCTATCATCAAACTCAAGGTTTATTCCCTTTAAAACATCTTCTCCTTCCCTGTAATAAAAATATAAATCCTTAACTACTATGTTCACGTTTTTTCACCACCAAATCAACAGCTTCATCTAAAGTAACAGGATATAATCCCATCTCGTTCTTTAAACCTATGCTTTTACAATACCTTGTAAAAACTGGCTCTACAACTCCATAATCCTTCAAATCGTCCCTTGAAAATATCTTTGATGGGGTGTCAAAATCAATGAGCCTTCCATCATGTAAAAGCATAATCCTGTCGGCATATTCAGAAAGCTTTTCAACCTTATGCTCAACCATGATTATGGTTATACCCTTCTTTTTTAGGTCAGAAACTGCTTTGAAAACCTCGCTTGAGCCTTGGGGATCAAGCTGTGATGTGGGCTCATCAAGAACTATTATCTTGGGCTGCATTGCAATGATACTTGCAATAGCAAGCCTTTGCATCTGTCCCCCCGATAAATCAAAGGGATTTTTATCCTTATGTTTATATAAATCTAAAAGCATAAGGGCTTCATCAATTCTTCTTTTCATCTCTTCCCTTTCAAGTCCCATATTCTCAAGACCAAAGGCAATCTCTTCATATACAGTAAGTTTAGAACCTGTTATTTGGGTAAAGGGATTTTGAAGGACCATACCTATTTTTAAGGATATCTCGCTTAAACTTGATTTTGTAACTTCAATGCCATCTATAACTACCCTTCCGCCATAGGCTCCTTTAAAAAACAAAGGAACTATACCTGTAAGGGCCTGACAAAGGGTGGATTTTCCTGCTCCATTGGCTCCTATAATTCCTATAAATTCTCCCTCATCTACCTCAAAGGAAATATCGTTTAAAGCTAGCTTTTTCGCTAAAGGATATCTATACTTTAAACCTTCAACAACTATTTTAGCCATACTAACCTCCAAACTATAGTAAAAATAATTAATGCAATAAGTAGATATCTTATCAATTTATCAAAAGAAGTTTCATCATGTTCATTTAAAAAGGTCTTTTTTATGTTTGAATTAAATCCCCTCATTTCAAGGGCCATTGCCCTTTCCCTTGTTGAAATTAAAGAATTCATAACAGCAGGACCAATGAGGGGAATAAAGGCCTTTACTCTTTTTATTAGCTTACCTTCCGTCTCAAGCCCCCTTGACCTTTGTGCATCTAGGATAGTATCCATTGTCGATAACATTTGTGGTATTATTTGAAGGACAGAGGCTAAAACATAGCCAAGCTTAGGGGACAATCCTCTTCTTACAAGATTTTCAATTAAATCGGATGGCTTTGTAGTAAGTATAAGAAGGGAAAAAGCACATAATATGTTTAAGACCCTAAGGATTAATAAAAAAGAATATATAATTCCTTCTTTATAAAATATAAATTGACCTATGTTTACAAGAGGAGTTTTATTGTTAGGATTAAAAAGCCCCTGAATTATAACTATTGTTACTAAAACTATTAAACTAAAGCTTATTATGGGAAAGACATTTTTTATAACCTTTCCCAATAAAAGAAGTAATAAGGAAACTACTAAAGTTAAAATTAAAACTTTAAAATCGGAAATTAACATTGTAATCAATATTGATGCTAATATATATAGTATTTTGTTTAATGGATCGATTTTATGGACTATAGTGTTTCTATCTTTGTATAAGCTCATCATCCTCATCTTTTACACCTTCCTAACATAAATTAGAGAATATATTTGCCGTGGCAAATATATTCTCTAAATGATTAAAGCTTTTCTATTTCATCATCGCTGCTATAGAGGTTTATAAGGCTCTTTGGAAGACCTTTATAGATTAAAAAGCTTATTACAAGGGACGCTACCTTGTCCGGAAGGTCAACAACAAATTCATCTAAGAAGGAAGCAAGCCACATTGGGAACTTTTTAGCCATAAGGGATGCAAAAAGGGCATCTCCCCAAATATTACCCGTCTGTCCTCCCCAGAAGGCTATGTTTATCGGTGTTGAAACAACCGCAGCAACAAGAGCAACTATGATTCCTGATAAAATTGCAAGATAAACATTTTTAATAAGTCCCTTAAACATCAATACTCCAACCGTTATTCCTATTGCTATGCTGGTTATTGCATAAACAAAGGAAATTGGATCCATCGTAAGTCCATAGATTATGTTGTTGATTGCACCGCTTAATGCACCGATTATGGGACCTGCTAGCATGCTTGCAAGCATTGTTCCAATAGAGTCTAGCCACAAAGGCAACTTAAGAAGTCCTGCAAAAAGCTTTCCTATGTAGTTAATACCAACTGCTGCAGGAATTAAAACCAGCGCTGCCGTTGAAAATTTAAAGGACCAAAGCTTTTTACTCATAAAAAATCCCCCTTTCGTGATTTTATTATACTACAAAGACACAAATTTTGTCTTTAATATTATGTCGACAGTCTTTGTTAAAAATCTCATCACGAAGGGGGGTATTTACCATATGTTGTAAATGTCAAAATGTCAAAAAGTCAAGTGCCTGGCACTCATTAAAATATCTTCTTTAAATAGTCGACAAATCTTTCAAATATATTTTTGTTTTCTTTTATAACCTTTGTTTGTGAAACTTCTTCAACTTCATTGTATTTTATTTCCTCTGTTCTCATTATAAATTTTACGCTTCCCTCCATATCCTTTGAAAGTCCTGAGAAGGTACCATAGCTTTTAGAAAGCCTTACAACTTCATCCTTCCTTTTTAATATTTCATTTATATCTCCAAATTTGCTGCTAACTTCTGAATCCATCTTGTTTATTCCTTCTTCTCTATACTTAGTAAAGTTTTTATCGAATTCATCTAATCCATCCGAAAGCTTTTTAGCTCCTTCAGTGAGTTTAATGCTTCCTTCCTTTGCTGTATCTATTCCCTTTGAAAATTCATCATAACCGCTATATAGTTTTTCTGAACCCTTGCTTAATTCATCTAAACCGTTTTTAAGGTTATTAGAGCCTTCGTAAAGGGCAGTTACAGAAGGAACTATTTTTTTCAATCCGCCAGATAGGTCCTCTGCTCCCTTTTGTAATCTTACTGCACCGTCCTTTAATCCTAAGCTTCCCTTTTGCATTTCATCTGCATATCCCTTTAATGTTTCTCCAGCTCCTGAAATCTTTTTAGCTCCATTTAAAGCCTTCCTTTGTCCTTCATTTAAAGCTTGAAGGGCATTGTTTAAATTTTCTGTTCCTGTTTTAATCGCATAAATCCCCTTTTCAAGCTCCTCAAGAGCCTTAACATATTCTTCCCCGGACTTTAACATAGCTTGAAGGTAATTTCTTTGTTCCTCTAATCCAGCGTTTAATTTATCTACAATACTTGAAGTGCCTGGAATATTCGACAATAATGAAACTAACCCTTTAAGGGAGTCTATTCCCTTTATTAAAAGTCCATAATATGAATTTTCCTTTTCCTTAGCCTCCTTTAACTTTCTTATGCCTTCTAAGCTCTTGCCTGCACCTTGAACTATGCTATTTTCTCCGTTTTTTATCTCCTCTGTCGCCTTAACTATATCCTCAAGTCCATTTTCTAGAGTCTTTGTGTTTTCCGATAGCGACATTGCTCCCTCTGAAAACTTTACAGCCCCATCGGCAAATTTTTTAGCATTTTCAGCATAGGATAATGTTCCATCGGCAAAGCCGTTTAACCCACCTTCAATTCCACTTATACCGTCCTTTAATTTCCCTAAACCTTCATTCAGTTTTGCTGAACCTTCATAGGCACCTTTAGCACCACCTGCTATCCTTTGAATTCCATCCTTAACGTCCTTTGAAGCTGAAGATAGCTTATCTAGTCCATCAGTTAATTTGTTCATATTATTATAAAGCTCCTTAGAACCTTCAGCAAGCTTTTTCGAACCATCATTAAGCTTCTCTGTAGCTTCCTTTATCTTTTTGATTCCATCTATAAGCTCATTTACATTGTCTGCACCTTCTATTTTATCGATATTTACCATCTTAGGTGTTGCAGTAATCATTATTGGAGATAGCTTAAACTTTTGTGCATCTGCTTCAATAATTAGCTTATCACTAATATCTAGCAAATCGCCCTTTAAATTTAAGCTCTCCTTAAGGCCTGGGAAGGTTATAAAGGTTACTACTTGATTATTGCCATCTGAAAAAACTTCTCCTGATGATAGCTTTACATTTTTAAAATTATCAAGAGGTAGGTTGACAACTGCAACTACTGTAAAGGGAGTAAACACCTTTTTATAATCTCCATCGATTTTAACTAGATGCTCATCGTTGTTTTTAAAGTCTAATTCAATTTTTACTTTTCCGCTTTTTCCTGCAAGGTCTTTAGGTTCTATTTTTTGTCCATTTAGATAGTAGTTTATAGTAACTTCTAATGGAAGTTTCTTTTTAGTCGTCCCTTGATAGAAGATGTCGTTATTTTGTAATGTCCAAACTAAAGTTTCGCCTTCCTTTTTAGGCACTTCATCCCCTTTAACATTAACAACATTATCTAATATGGACCTATCCCTTATCTCTATATTCACATCATCCGAATGAATCCAGTCGCTAACTATTACATCCTTTGTTTCGCCTTTTGAAGATAAAACAACGTAAACAGACTCATCCTTTTTTACTGCTGCTAAACCTACACTAGTAAATACCACCATAAAAGCTAAAACAGAGGCTAAAATCCTTTTAAAATGCTTCATCGTCATTCACTCTCCTTTGCAAGCTTAAGTTTTAAAGATGGCTTTTTATTCCAATTCTTGCTAGTAGCTGAAATAAGACCTTCACAAATGATTAAAACAGAAGGAAGAATAAATATTATTACAACCATGCTTATAAGGGCTCCCCTTGCAAGCATTTTACAGAGGGTTTGAATCATATCCATTTTAGCAATAAGTCCAACCCCGATAGTTGCAGAGAAGAAGGATAGAGCGCTTGTGAGAATTGACCTTCCTGAGGATTGAACTGCTATCCTCATAGCATCAAACTTGTTATACCCTTCCCTAATTTCCTCCCTAAACCTCGTTGATAAAAGTATCGCATAGTCAACCGTTGCACCAAGCTGAATACATCCGATTACTATTGAAGCTACGAATGGTATCGTCTGCCCTACAAAGAAGGGGATTGCCATATTTATAAATATCGCAAGCTCTATGCAAAGAACTAATATTATCGGAAGGGATAAAGAAGTAAATACAAACAATATTATCCCAAATATAGCAAGTATAGAAACCCAGTTGGCCTTTTTAAAATCCTTATCGGCAAGCTCTATAAGGTCCTTTGTAAGGGGCCCTTCTCCTGCAACTAAACCTGTTTTATCATAGCTTTTTACTATTGAATTTATCCTATCTATCTGCCTGTTTTCTTCATTTGATGCCGCCTTATATTTTGAAGTTACTATGATAAGCTTATACCCATTCTTTGAAGCAAAATTTCTTATATCCTCAGGCAAAAATTTCTCCGGTATTCTATTTCCCACAAATTTATCATATGCTATTACCTTTTCAACTCCATCTACCTCTTCAATTTCCTTTACCATGTTCCTAACCTTAAAGGCTGGAACTTTGTCCTTTATAAGGATCATGTGGGTAGTTGTCATTTTGTATTCATTTTTTAATTTATTAGTTGCAACCACTGATTTTAAATCCTTAGGTAGCGACTCATCCAGATTATAATAAACATTTGTGCTAGCCTGGCCTATAAAGGCTGGGATAAATATTAAAATAGCCAATGTTGCAAAAACTTTATAATATTTTGTAACTAGGCTTGCAGTTTTATCAAACTCAGGAAGCAAAATCCTGTGTTGATATTTGTGAATCTGTTTATCAAAGGTTAATATCATAGCAGGAAGAACTGTAATCGTCGTCAAAACTCCTATGAATACACCCTTTGCCATGACTATTCCCATATCCCTGCCTATTCCAAGGCTCATAACAGTCAAGGCTAAAAATCCTGCAATAGTTGTTAAGGAACTTCCCGTTATAGCTGAGAAGGTAGAAGCAATCGCCTCTGCCATAGCCTCTGATTTATCCTCAAACTCCCTTTTTTCTTCTTCGAACCTATGAAGAAGAAATATAGAATAGTCCATAGTAACTCCAAGCTGTAAAACTGCAGCCAAAGCCTTGGTTATATAGGATATTTGTCCAAGGAAAATGTTAGTTCCAAGGTTATAAATAACTGCAAACCCTATACTTAAAATGAATATTATAGGTATTATATAGGATTCCATAGCAAGAGCTAAAACCAAAAGGGTAAGGATAACTGCCAAGAGAACATAAATAGGAGTTTCCTTATCTGCAAGGTCCTTAGTATCTTTGATTATCGCTGCTATACCTGCAAGGAAGCAGTCCTTATCTGCTATCGACCTTATATTTTTTATTGCATTCATGGTAGTTAAGCTTGATGCAGGCTCATTAAATTGGATAAAAAGCAAAGTTGAATTATCCCTATAAAAAACCTCCTTAATCTCATCAGGTAAAAACTCTTTGGGAACCGTAGAATCTAATATATCGCTTATCCATATAACCCTTTCCACACCCTTAACCTTCTCAATCTTCTCCTTTAACTTTAAAACATCCTTTGTCTGCATGTTTTCAACTATAAGCATTGCTGTTGCTGCGTTATTGAAATTTTTCTCAAGTATCTCCTGTCCCTTCATGGTATCTAAGTTTTTAGGAAGATAAGTCAAAATATCATAGTTTACCTTCGTGTTTACAAAACCAATAAAAGAAGGGATCAAAAGAGCTACAGCAATGATCAATGTAGGAATACTGTGTTTTGCAATCCAGCGTCCAAACTTTTTCACGTCAATCATCTCCTTTATTTTGTTAATATTTTACGAACAGCATTAAAAAGGTGTGGTTTCATGCTATCTATGTCCCCAGGTTCATTCAAAATGAGGCAGCTATAGGTAACTGAGCTTACAAGCTCCATAATCATGAAAATGTTTTTTTCAATCTCATCCTCCGTAAAGCCTTTGTTTTTAAAATTTTCCAATATTATGTTCTTTAAATTGTTCATCTCCTCGTATTCATCCTGCCTTACCAATGCCCTTCTAAAAAGGCCCCAGGAGAGATTTTTGTAAATCAACTTTAAAAGCCTTTTGTTATTTTTAAAATATTCGATGATGTAATCTATAAATATTATCATGTTTTCTATAAAATCATCCTGTTGTTTCTCCCTAGTATTTTCTAATGCCTCCTTAATCACCATACAGCTTTTAGAAAGTATAAGCCTGTCTAATATGTCGTATTTATCCTTAAAGTAAAGATAAAAGGTTCCCTTTGCAACACCAGCATCCTTTACGATGTCATCTATTGCTGTTTCATTAAAACCTTTATTTAAGAAAAGATTAAAGGCCGATTCGAAAAGTTTTACCTGCTTTAACCTTTTTTTACTTGAAATATCTTTTGTGCTAACCATACTTTATCCTCCATTTGTTTTTTATTTATATTTTTCCCAAAACAAATTGACTTTTAGTCATTTATTCGACATTATTAATATACTCCCAAAATGACTATTAGTCAATTTTATATTTTTAAGTTTTTATGAACAAATTGTTAATTTGTGATATAATAAATAAAAAGGGATGGTGATTCTATGTGCTACTTTATGTTTGCAAGGACAAAAAATAGACTCCCGGATGATGTTTTAAAGCAAAATGAAGTTGACAATCTATATGTAACGGATATGACAGGTGAGGTTGAAATAGACGATGGATTTTTATACCACATAAGCAACGGGCACTGTGCATGCGATATAGTTATAAGCTCCTTTAGTAGGATCGAAAATGTAAAGAACGTTCTTGAAAATATTGATAAAGATTTCAAATTCATAGTTGTAGACAGCGATGAAGAGGATGTTGAAGTTCTTCTTGGAAATCATCAGGACTTTGATATGTTCCTTCAAAGCTTCCCTAAAAAGGAGGTAAAACTTGATAAGCTTTTAGAAGACTATCCAAACTTTTTAGAGTTTGATGTGCTTTATATAGTAAAACAAAAATAGGGCTATCTGCCCTATTTTATTATTTTAGCTCCTTCGTAATCTATATTAACCTCCTTAACCCTCCAATTTCCATCAACCTCATCTATAGCCCTTTCTAATTTTTGTTTAAAATCCTTTTTATCCTTATCAACTACAGCCATAACCGTAGAGCCAGAACCGCTTATAAAAATTGCAAGGCTGCCTAAGTCTAAACATTTCTTTTTTATAACATCAAAACCCTTTATAAGCCTACTTCTATAATCCTCATGTAGCTTATCCATGCAAGCAATTTTTATGTTATCATTACCTTCCATAAGGGAAGTTATAAGAAGGGAGACCCTTCCTACATTAAAAACCGCATCTTTATAATCTATAACCTTCGGCAAAACCTTTCTTGCTTCTTCCGTCGAAACTTTAAAGTCAGGAATTAAAGCATAAAACTTAAACCTATCTGAAACGTTGATTTTGTTATAATACACCCTTCCATTTTCATATACCGATGCCGTCATTCCTCCAATCAAGGCAGGAGTTACATTGTCAGGGTGTCCTTCTATCGATGTTGCTATATCAAGTATTTCATCTAAAGAATAAGCTCCTCCAATAAGCTCCTTTGCAGCCAAAAGGCCTCCAACAATACAGGCAGCACTGCTTCCAAGCCCCCTTGATATCGGAATCTCGCTGTCAACTTTTATTTTAATCCCCTTTGGAGAATAAAAAGCACCTTCAAATATCCTTTTCATGGATTTATAAATCAAATTGTCTTCGCTTTTAAACTCATCAGTGCATCCTTCTATTACCAGTCCCTTCTCTATTTCTTCAACCTCTATATAACAATAAAGGTCTAAGGCTATCCCTAAACAGTCAAACCCCGGTCCTATATTGGCAGTTGTAGCTGGAACCCTCACTTTAACCATACTAATCCCCCTTTAGAAGGTCATTTATAACATTATATATTTCTTCTTTATCTATAACATCGTTATGCAAAATCCTTTTGTTTTTAAGCTCAATTATTTGCTTTGGGATGGACGTATTTGTAAGTTTTGACAATTCTTCAGAAAGCTTGAATTCATCAGCATAAGGCTCCTTTAAAGTAATGGCTTTATAAACAGAGCTTACAAATTTATATGGACTTGCAGTTGATGCTATGATTGTCTTTGTATCATCACCAGTATCCTTTTGATACTTTTTGTATACATTTAACGCAACAGCAGTATGGGGGTCTATAAGATACCCAAGGTTTAAAAAGGCCCATCTTATTTCAAAATACGTCTCATCATCATCTGCAAAATTAGCATAAAAATCCTTTAAAGAATCTCTATAGTTTTCAGGAAGGCTAAAATATCCTAGCTCCTTTAAATCCTTCATTATGTTCCTGATTATTTCCTCATCTTCACCGCAGGCATCATATAAAAATCTTTCAAGGTTGCTGGATACTAAAATATCCATAGAAGGAGATATCGTTGTATAAAAATTTCTTCTAGCGTCATAAACTCCTTCCCTTAAAAAGTCATAAAGAACGTTATTTTTGTTTGACGCACATATTAGTTTTTTAACCTTAAGCCCCATCTTTTTTGCATAATAGGCAGCAAGTATGTTGCCAAAATTTCCCGTTGGAACGACTATATTTATATATTCATCCTCAGAAATTTCTCCCATTTTCAAAAGGTTTATATAGGCATAAAAATAATAAACTATCTGTGGAAAAAGCCTCCCTATATTTATTGAATTTGCAGAGGATAAAACATAGCCCCTTTTAGCGATCTTTTCATTGAATTGAACATCCGAAAAAATTTCCTTTACGGCCCTTTGGGCATCATCGAAATTGCCATTTATCCCAAAAACGTAGGTATTTTCTCCCTCTTGGGTTATCATCTGAAGCTTTTGTATATTGCTTACACCCTTAGAAGGGTAAAATACAATAATCTTTACCCCTTCTATATCCTTAAAGGCCTCAAGGGCAGCCTTCCCTGTATCTCCAGAGGTTGCTGTTAAAATTACGATCTCTTTTTTAATATTTTCTTTTAATTTTGCTTCCTTTAATAGATGAGGAAATAATGATAGGGCCATATCTTTAAAGGCAAGGGTCTTCCCATGGAAAAGCTCAATAAAATAAAACTTATCTTTTTTTACTAAAGGTGCAATTTCTTTTGTGTCAAACTTATCATCATAGGCTTTTATTATGCAGTTTAAAAGAGTATTCTCATCGAAATCATTAAAGTAATTTTTTAGAATAAAAAATGCAAGTTCATTATAATTTTTATTCATAAATTCTTTTAAATTCAATTCTACCTTGGGAAACTCAACAGGAACCAACAAGCCTCCATCCGCTGCTAATCCCTCAATTAATGCCTTTATAGATGTAACCCTTATATTACCCCTTGTGCTTTTATACTCCATCACAATCCCCCATTTTTATAATTTTCTTAAAATTATATCATAAAAAAATAAAAAGCCCAAATAGGCTTTTTATTTTTTATAAACTACTTCAATAGCTTCATATACATCCCTCATCTTTGTCAAATCTTTTAAATTATTAAGAACCGTCCCTCAAAAAAACAATTTTATCTCTGAATTCAAATCTAAAATCATATTAACAACATTTTCTTGCTTAACAATTTTCATTTTTTTTATACTTACCTTTTCTCCCATATTTAATTTATTAATAGCTTCCTTTGTGATATTTGAAGCAGTATCATCTATTTTTATCCAATAATCCTTATCCGGAATCGTTCCATCGCATATACAAAAACTTAAATTCTTCTTAGATTTTTTCTTTACTATACCTTTAACATTTACTCTAAACTCTTTTTCTTGCTTTTCAAATATTTCTTTAAAGGTATAGAAGCTCTGTTTATTCTTCTCAATGCTATATTTAATTAGTCCGTCCCTCCTTAAAACAATATAGTTATATGAAACATGTTCCCTTTTTTTAGATTTTCTTAGCCCTTTTGAAATTAAAAAATCTATTATCTTTGGCTTTTTAATTTTCATTATATATGTGGAAAAGCATGCACAATTTATTTCATCTCTTTCCTCCCATACAGGAACACAGGGTGAGAAAATATTATAAACTCCTTCATTAATTAATTTATTTCTAATTTTTTTTAAACTTATACATTCAAACTTACTACCTGGTTCAATGATAATTAAAGACCCATCCTCATTTAAATTGTCCCCTAAATTCTTTAAAAATTTAAAAGCATCAAAATGTTTTTTATGCTCAAAGTGGTTTATAAAATTACTTATGCTGATTATATCATATTTAAAATCTTTTTTGATTATAGAATCATCCTTTAAATTTACTACATAACTTTTAACTTCAACTTTTAAATTATTAGGCAATAAAGCCTTGTTTATTAAGTAATTAGCATAATCTATGAATTTTTTTTGTGAATCAATTAAGTCAAAATGAAGAATAAATTCCTTATCTTTTAAATTCTCAGCTATTATTTTATAAAATTCAATTATCCCCAATGGAAGGGTAGCTGGACCCGTTCCAATATCTAATAACCTTATTTCATTTTTCAGTTCTCCAGCAATAAGCAAATCAATAAGGGGCTGCCAGATTTTATACATATTATTAGGCAAGTAATACCAAATATATGTTATATGCTTATCAGAATAATCAGTTTTAGAAGGAACCTTATATAAATTATCTATAATATTGATAACTTTCTCAACAAATTCATCTTCTATTAACTCCAGATCATTAAGATTATTATATTTTCTCTTTAACCCCCATTCTTTAAAAATTAAATCTACAATTGCATCTTGTATATAATATGGAATTTCCTTTTCTTCATCCTTAACGTAAAATATCCTTCTAAGTTCATCATTTTCAAGGTATATTTTGTTATCTAATAATCTCATCTAACCCCACCCCCATTTACATTGCTTTTTTATTATCATTGAGCAATATAGCTAAATCTAATGTATCTAGAATATATTTTTTTGCATTATTGTTTTTGTATTTATCTTTATATTTTAATAATAATTCTTGAGCTTTATCATATTGACCGACAGTTATATAAAAACGTGCAAGCTTTTCTTCTATATAATCCCTCTGCATGGTTTTATTTTCTTTCCAATTTAAATCCAATGATAATTCGTAACACCTTTGGGATTTATATAAATATGAGTTCAGCTTATTTACATCTTTACAGTTTTTATCTATTAAATACCAATAGATCATAAAATATAAAAGCCCTAATCTATAAAACAAATCAACTGCTTCAATTTTCCAATTATCATATGTTTTTACTATATCTTTTGTAGTAATTCTATCTATAACCATATCTATGTCTAACCCGTATTGATTCTTAAAACATTCTTCTAAATGTCCTTTTGCACATAATAAACTCTGTTTAGAATCAATATAATTATAAGAAAATACACTATCTATCTTTATTCCTTGTAATTTTTTCTTTACATTATACCAGAAAAATTTTAAAATTTCTTGATTATATTTTGCTATATTATATAATGAACTCAGATATTCATATCTACACCTTTTTTGCTCATGTTCTGGCAGCGTTCTCCATATTTTAATAACCCTATTAAAATATTCTATTCCTTCTCTTTTCATTTGATGTATTTTCTTCTTATTTGCATCATTTTTATCAAATTTATTACCCATCATTTCTTCATAACATTCAGTCATAAGATATCCTAACCTATACAATTCCTTTATTCTCTTATTATCTATATTCAATATTGTTTTAAAATAATTTTCTGCTTTTTTAAAATATTTAAGAAGACTATCTAATGATTCTAATTTGAACTTTTTATTATTTATAACGTCTTGAATATAGTGATAATACATATAGGCTAAATTAGTTAAATATCTCGCTTTATTGTCAGGATCAATTTTAATACATCTATTAAATATGGTTTCTGCTTCTTCCCTTAATTTTTTCTTTTCCATAAGTATTTTTTCCTTTGATTTTTCCTTATTTCTAACGTTATTTAAATAATTTTTATCATCATCGTTTAAATATGATAACTTTGTTATTGCATATCCTATTTTTGATAAAATATTAGGATTATTCCAATAGTCACTTTGTTCCATATTATCAAACGACTTGAACTTTTTATATATTCCTTCCCAATTGTTTTGTTCAAACATACTTTCAATATCATCTTCATACTTTTTTAAACTGTTTTTATTCATATTATTTAAAACCATCATCCAAGCATTATTATCAAGTAAAATTATTTCTGGTATAGCATTTTCTGCTTTTTTTATTTTACCTTCACTAATTAAGTAATAATATAATGATTTAGAAAAGGAATCGGATGTAAAATAATCTTCATTTTTTAAAACAATATTATATTTTATAATTATACCCTTTGAAGAAACATTAATGTCGTTTACAATAATTGGATATACTTTTTTATCTATGCTATTGCCATAATAATAAGCAAAAGCTCGCCTTATATTTTTATTTGTCAACCTTTGAATTTCAGGGAACTTTGATACTATTATTTCTGTAGAATTTTGGTTTAAAAACAATTGTCCTGACTTTAAGTTCTTATATGGAGTAACTCTTAAAATTAAATACATGCACCTTCACTTCCTTAAAAAGTTTCAATTATATAATACAAAAAATAAGATTCATATTTTTTTGCACTATAAAGAATAAAAGTCGCCATGTGGCGACTATTATTTTACAAGCCTTCTTGCCCAGCCAAATACATATTTCACTTAAACTTAAACCATGTAACCTTGGATTTGAAATCTGGTAATCACTGTATTTCCTTATCACAAGATGATTTTCAACAAAATCTATTAGACCTTGTCTTACCTGGTTTTCTCCTAAAAAACCAAATATTTTATCAATCATCAATATAAAGTTTTTCAAAACATGTATAGTTTTTCTTAAATATCCCTTGATTTCCGAGCTCCCTCATATACTCATCATGATCAGGGACGATTTCACACACCCAAGGGATTTCTCCTTTAAGATAGTAAAATATTCTTTCGGCTGTTGCAGGCATTTTAAACACCCTGCAGTCC
>JAOAEI010000044.1 GCA_026416875.1 Caloramator sp. | reverse complement strand
GTCATTAATAGGATTATAGCAGGAATAAATGTTAAAGAAGTTAGCAAAATCAATAATTTTATATTGTCAACATAATCCTTTGGGTTCTTTGCTGAATCAACTGAAATATTAACTTTTGGAACTGGAATATTAGGTGTTGCAGCAAAGGCTATCCCAATGGTAACTGTAAAAATTAGAAAAGCAAGTAGAAAAACTCTATTGAATCTTTTCATCGTGCATCTTCCTTTTAAATATATTAAAATCGATATTTTCTAAGTTGTTTTTATAAACTTCTAAGTCATCTTGGTTTAATTCTAATAGTATTTTTATTTCATTTTGAGTATTAGAAATAATATATGGTTTCCCAGCAATTGTAACTACGGATAAAAAAGAATTTTGGCTAAGGGGAACCCTTTCATAAACCTTTATAAGTCGTCCACTTCCAAGTTTATTTAGGTATTTTCCCCCATATTTTGCCGATAATATGATAAAAAATATTATCATCGGTAGGAAAACTATTAGCTTAATTACAGAAAACAAAGTCTCAGTGTTCATTATTTTACCACCTACTGTATTATAATGTCATAGAAATAAACATTAGTTATTTGTCCTGATGTTAATTTTGCATTGATTTTGTCTATAAGTTCCTTTCGTATATTTTCAAGCTTTGCGCCATCGAATTCAGTCGACTTTTTTAATCTTACTGTCGTTATGACTAGATCTCTAATTTGAGGCATTTTATCTTTAAGCTCTGTTTCAATCTTTGTATCAGTATAGGCTAAAAATATTTTTGCCTTTATATATACCCTCATATCTTCATCAGCAAGATTGACTACAAACTCATCAATTGCCATAGTCTTTTCTGGCTTTGGTTTTGGATTAGAATTTTGATTTTTTGTCATAAACATATAGCCTAAAAAAACACCTGCAGCAATTAAAAGAACAAGTAAAATTATGATGATGATCATTAATTTGGAAACTCCTTTATTTTCTGCCATATCAATTCGCTCCTTTTTGCTTAGTTACGATTAATATATTAACCCTTCTGTTTTTTTGCCTTCCTTCTGGAGTTGCATTAGTTGCAATTGGACGATATTCCCCTGCACCAACAGCAGTTATCTTTTCTGGATTTATTCCCTGTTTTTCAACTAAAAACCTTACAACTTTAACTGCTCTATCTGCTGAAAGTTCCCAGTTGCTATCATAATATCCTCTGTTAATTGGAACATTATCAGTATGCCCTTCTACAACTATTTCATTTTCAAACATTCTTAAAAGTTGAGATATTTTTGAAAGTAAAGGCAGACTTTCAGGTTTTATATCTGCCTTTCCTGAATCGAACAATATTTTTTCCTGAAGTTCTATCACAACTCCCCTTATATCTTCCCTTACTGTAATTTTTGCCTCAAGCTTATTATTCTTAACAAATTCCTGAACCTTTCTATATATCCTTTCGGTTTCTCCTCTTTGAACGTCCAATTCAACCTTTCCTGTTTGTCTTTCCTTATCTTTGGTTTCTATTCCAGGGTTTGTATTAACCGGAACTGGTCCTAAATTTCCTCCGCTTGTTATAGTATTTACATTGCCTCCAAAGGCCTTAGCAAGGGAGAAAGCTAAGGTCTTAAATTTTATAGTGTCCATCGTCGAAAATGCATAAAGAAGAACGAAAAAGCAAAGAAGCAAAGTCATCATATCAGCATAGGTTGTTAGCCATTCACCTGCGTTTATCTCACTTTTTTTGGAACGTCTTCTACTCATTTGATACCACCGCACCCTTTTCTACATTTTGCTTTAACATCGCCAATCTTTCTTCGGGTGCTAAATATGTCTTAAGCTTATCTTCAACAATCCTTGGATTTACACCCGACTGAATCGCTAAAACTCCTTCTATCATCATCTCTCTTCTTCCAACCTCTTCATTACTTTTATTTTCAAGCTTTGTTGCTAGCGGATTGAAAAAGAGGTTTGCCAAAAGCGAACCATAGAAGGAGGTTATTAGGGCCACCGCCATCGATGGCCCAAGGGTTGATTGGTCCTGTAAATTCTTAAGCATCTGAATTAGTCCAACTAATGTTCCGATCATACCAAAGGCTGGAGCTTGAGCTGCCCAAAGCTTAAAGAAGGATATAACACTTTGGTGTCTTTTTTCCATCTCAGATATTTCAAGCTCCATAATCTCTCTAATAATTTCTGGCTCAATACCATCAACCACCATCTGAATGCCGTTTTTCAAAAACTCATCCTGTATATTTTGAACCTCATCCTCTAATGACAATAGTCCTTCCTTTCTTGCCTTTTTAGAAAGTTCAACAAATCTTTCAATAAGCTCAGCAGCCGGAACCTGTTTATCAACAAAGGCATTTCTTACTGCTGAAGGAACCTTTTTTAAGGTTGACATAGGAACTGCTATCATAACTGCAAAGAAGGATCCAAATACCGTTATGAATAGGGATGCAACATCCCAAAAGGTCAAAAGACCATCCTTTATAGATGCTTGTCCTGAAATCATACCATATAAAACTACGAAAAATCCTAAAACCAATCCTAGTGCCGTTGATATGTCATTTTTTTTCATTTTATTACCTCCGGTAAATTCCACATGAATTTTCTTTTAAAGGCAATAATTTTATCAATTATCTCTTCTGGCGATTCTTTTACAACGTACTTTTTTCCGTTTATAGTTGTTATTACTGTATCAGGGGTTATCTCTATTTTTTCTATAAGCTCTGAATTTAAATAAAATGCAACATTATTAAAGCCTGTAAGTTTAATCATAATCTACTCCCCATTATCTCTTTAAGTTTAATAGTTCCTGAAGCATTTCATCGGATGTTGTTATTGTTCTTGAGTTTGCCTGGAAAGCTCTACTTGTTACTATCATTTCAGTAAATTGTTCTGCTAAGTCAACATTAGACATTTCTAAAAGTCCCTGTCTTACTGTTCCATAGCCTGAGGATGCTGGAAGTCCTATTGAAGGTGCACCTGAATTAGCTGTATTTCTATAGGTATTTCCACCAAGTTTTTCTAGACCTGCAGGGTTTTGAAAGCTTGCAAGAGCAACTTTGCCTATTACAACAGTTTTATCACCATAAATTCCTTTTATAGTTCCGTCTTTGTCTATTGAAAAACTTAAAAGTTTTTGCTTAACGCCGTTTTCATCCAATGCTTCAAAAGGAATTACAATATTTTTAAGCTCAGTTATATTAGGCGAGTTTTCTGCACTTATTTCAGGTTCATAGGCAGGCTCGTCAATATTTACTGTAGGTGGATTTGCTGGATCATAAACATCAGCTAAAAAGGCTGTATTATATGAACCTAAAACATGAAATCCCTCTGAGGTTACAAGGCTACCTTTTGCATCTAAAGTAAAGGCTCCATCCCTTGTAAATCTGTATTCTATGCCATCTGAAATTACAAAGAAACCATTTCCTTCTATTGCAAGATCCGTTGCCCTTCCTGTTGTTGAAAGAGCACCTTGGTTCATATTTGTGTCAATACCTGCTATTGCAACACCAAGACCTGCCTGTTTTGGGTTAGTTCCACCTAAATTCTGAGTAGGTGCTGATGCGTTTTCTAAGGTTTGGCTTAATATATCTTTAAAAGTAACTCTTTGCGCCTTAAATGCAGTTGTGTTTACATTTGCAATATTATTACCTATAACATCCATTTTTACCTGATTAGCCTTCATTCCACTAACACCAGAATTTAATGATCTTAACATATTACTCCTCCTTTTTATAGTCGCTTCTATCCTTCCACGACTAGGCCCCCCTTTCGGGTCCAGCCTAAAGAATTATTGCACTGTCGATATTTGTAAATACATTCTCCTTTAAATTCTCAGGATCTATAGCTGTTATTACCGTATTATTTTTTATGCTTGCTATAAAGGCTATGTTATTATTATATACAATAAGGCCTTCCCTTCCCCCTTTATCCTTAAGTTTTTTAACTGCATTATTTATCTTTTCTACATCATCATTTGACAGCTGAATATTTCTTTGCTTTAACCTTTCAATGGCATGGCCTGAAAATTTAACTCCTTCACATGCCTTTTCAGGATATTTTGAAAACTCTATTGTCTTTTCTATTCTATTGTTAAAATTGCTCAAATTTATTTGGTTATTTATCCTGTTTATCAATTTTTACATCACCTGCGCCTATAACTTGATCAAGTCTATACATTCCACCTTCTGTTTTAATATAAACTTCATTAGCTTCTACTTTGACACCCTTTACAATATCCTTTATTACCTTGTCATTAATCTTTATCTCAACTTCCTTACCGATTAACATTGTTCCTTCTGTAAATCTTTGGGATACCAGAAGCTTTTGAATGTTGGCATTTAAATTTTGCATTTGTTCAAGTGCTGCAAACTGTGCCATTTGTGCTATATATTCTGTGTTGTCCTTTGCGTTTAATGGGTCTTGATTTCTCAGCTGAACAGTTAAAATCTTTAAGAAAGCATCTTTATCAAGAACGTCGCTCTTTTTTGTAACTGCTGTAGCATCGCTTAAATTGC
Source organism: Caloramator sp. (assembly GCA_026416875.1). GTDB lineage: Bacteria > Bacillota > Clostridia > Clostridiales > Caloramatoraceae > Caloramator. The sequence continues at coordinate 10,518 of JAOAEI010000044.1, read as the reverse complement.
TAATTTTTGAAACCTCCATATTATCCTCCTTAGGCGTATAGATTTATACCCTCTAATTCTTCTTCAAAATTTTCTTCTTCAAAGTCAATGTTTACATTCTGTTGTCTGTTTCCCCTTGAAAAATCCTTAAAGTTTCTTCCAGCATTTTCATTAAAACCATCATTTGAAAGATATACTGATATATTGGATAAATTAACGTTATTTTGTTTCAATTCCTGCTTCATATTTTCAATGTTATTTTGTAAAACAAGGGCTACTTCCCTTTTTTCTACTATAATATTTCCCTTTATTTCTCCCTTTTCTAAAACAACCTTTACTGTAATCTCACCAAGATCCTCTGGCTTAAGTTTTACTTTAACTTCTGTTATGTCAGGTAGTCTAATGCTTTTAAATTTTTCAACTGTTATATTTACTATTTCTTCTGCCTTGGCTTGTGGAATTATCCTTTGGATTTCATCCTTTAAATGTTTTACCGTTAGTTCCTTTGTTTGGACATTCGTTTCTTTTCCCTGCGGATCTACGCCTTTTATTTCAGTTTCGTCTTCATCGTATGCTTTTACTCCAACTTCTTGGGCATCATATTCCTTATTATCGTAAATAGGAGCTAATTTTTCTTTTACTTTCTTTCCTTCAGTTAAATCAACATTTAAAGTATTATCTTCCTTCTTAATATCAAGCTTAGCACTAGCCATTTCTATATCAATATTTTCCTCTTTTACTGTATTTATTTTTTCACTATCTTTACCTACTTCAACTAAGTCGATATTTTGTTTTATAGGTTCTTCCTCACTTAATTTTATTGAATTTTTCTCGTCTTTTGAAAGTAACTCAGTAACATCAGCTATTGTTTCTTTAATTTCATCTCCAAGCATATTATTAGGTAATTCTTGAGTTTCAGCTTTTACTTTCCCCTCGTTGTCAAGATGAGCTAAATTAAAATTTTCTTGATTTATTAATTCCCCTTGTGCTGCTGGTTGACTTATATCATTTTCTACAGATATTAGCATATGAATATCATAAATCGCTGTATTCTGCTTAACACTAATGCCTTCAAAATTAAATATCTGATTGAGTAAAAGCTGCACGTTAGGGTTTATATTCATAACTTCATCAGTTATTTCCATCAACTCTTCTTTTTTGTCATTGCTCTTCTCATTTAATTTGATGTTAGCTTTAGAACCTTCTGTGTCTATATTTTTGCCCTGACTTAATTCTAAGTTATTTGTAGCTGCTCCTAAAATCTTTTCAAATTCATCGCCTTTTGCTGCATTTTTGTTTATAACTTCTAATTTAGTATTTTTTATTTTTACAACTTCAACCTTCACATCTTCACCTCCCTTCTCCCCTTAAATATAAATAAAGTGCATAATCATCATTAAGCCTTTGCTCTTTTTTGTTTTGCTCCTCTAAAAATTCCTCATAGGCCTTTTCCTTTAGCTTTTCAATAATGCTTCTATCCTTTGTAGCTTTAATAAGTTCTTGTCTTGCCTTCTCAAGTCTTTCCTTTGCCTCATTTAAAACATGAGCTTGTTTTTCTATTCTTCTATCTAAAAGTTCTAAATATCTATAAAAGCCCTGATAATCAAGAATCATTTTAAATTTGGGAGGATTGTTGATCGTCCTTTCCTTTTCCTCCTTAAGCTCCTTTAGCCTTTTTTCCTGTTCATAGAAATTTCTAAGTTCCAGGGAAAACTCTTCTTTTTTCTTTTCCTCGTAGGTCTCCTTAAACTCTAAGACCTTTTGTAATTTAAAATTAAATTTATCCATTTAATCACCTTCTAACCTATTGAAAGCAGTCTTTCATAGGTTGTTTTATAGTCGCTGAATTCATTTATGCCCTGCCTTAAAAAGGCGTTTATTTTATCAATAAGCTGAATGGCTCTGTCTATTTTTGGATTTGAACCTTTTTGATAAGCACCTATATTAATCAAATCTTCTGAATCTTTATATACAGCTAAAATATCCCTAAGCTCACTCGCCTTTTCCTTTAATTTTTCATCTGCAATTTGGGGCATCAATCTTGAAATACTTGCTAAAACGTCTATTGCTGGATAATGGTTTTTCCCTGCTAATTTTCTCGATAAAACAATATGCCCATCTAAAATACCTCTTACAGCATCAGCTATAGGCTCATTAAAGTCATCCCCATCCACAAGAACTGTATAAAAGGCAGTTATAGAGCCTTTATCTGAATTTCCCGACCTTTCCATTAGCCTTGGAAGCATTGCAAAAACCGATGGGGTATAACCTTTTGTAGCAGGGGGCTCGCCAATCGTAAGGCCTACCTCCCTTTGTGCCATAGCAAAACGAGTGACCGAGTCCATCATAAGCATTACCTTTAGGCCCTTATCCCTAAAATATTCTGCTATTGCTGTTGCTGTAAAGGCTCCCTTTAATCTAACTAATGGAGGCTGGTCGGAAGTTGCAACAACCAAGACTGATCTTTTAAGTCCCTCCTCGCCAAGATCATTTTGAATAAACTCCATAACTTCCCTTCCTCTTTCGCCTATGAGCCCTATAACGTTAACATCGGCATCGCTGTATCTTGCTATCATACCTAAAAGAGTGCTTTTCCCAACCCCACTTCCTGCAAAGATACCGATTCTTTGTCCAATTCCACAGGTTAAAAATCCATCTATTGCTCTAATTCCTGTTGACATAACAGTGTCTATCCTTCTTCTCATCAAGGGATTTGGGGGGTCCCTGTCTAGTTTATATTCCGTTTCATAGTCTAGGCTTGACCCATCCATCGGATTTCCAAGACCGTCTAAAACCTTACCAAGCAATGATGGGCCAACCTTTACATTTAGCGTTTTGCCTGTATTTTCAACAGGGCAACCTACTGCAACCCCCGTTATATCACCAAGAGGCATAAGAAGTAATCCATTATCCCTAAATCCAACTACCTCTGCAAGAACATAACTTTTACTATTAATAAATATCCTGCAAACTTCCCCTACAAAGGCTTTAAGCCCCTCAACCTCTATAGTTAATCCTACAACCTTTTTTACCTTTCCTGTAAGTTTTATAGTATCGGTTTCTACTACTTTTTTCATTAAAGCTTCAAAACTTAATTTTAGCATATCAATCATTCCTTAAAAGTTTATTTAGTATTTGCTTTATTTGAGTTTCGATCTTTGCATCGATATATCCTGAAGGAGTTTCTGCAACAACATCCCCCTCTTGAACATCTGGATCAGCAAGAAGAATTAAATCATTAGAATTTTCAACAAATATTTCAAGCTCGTCCCTTCTGCCCTTTAAAAAAGAGTAGTCGCTTGGATTAAGTTTTAAAATTATTTGACGCTTATCTAGGGATTTTGATATTACGCTTCTTGCTATATTTAAGATGGCCTCTTTATTTACGGTTATTTCTGACTTTAATATCTGCCTTGCAATTTCTAATGAAAGCCTTATAATTTCCTCTTCCTTTTGTTTTATATATTCCTTAACTTCCAATTGCACATTTTTAGCATATAGATCAATTTCTTCTTTTAACTTTTGTGCTTCAATCTTTGCTTCATCTAGTCCTTTTTGAAATCCATCCTGATAACCCTTTGTGTATCCTGTGCTATAGCCTTTTTTTTGGGCATCTTCTAACATAGAATTTGCACTTTCATTTGCTTTGTTTATTATATCCTTTGCTTCCCTTTCAGCCACTTCAATTAGGCTTCTTGCCCTCTCCTTTGCATCCTCTAAAATGGCCATCTTTAATGTTTCTATCGTATTTGTTTGACTACTTTCGCCTTCTGTATCCATTTCTAAAAGCTTTTCAATAACGGGTGGAGCGATTACTGCATCACCCTTTATTTCGCTATACTTTATTACCTTAGAGTATGATTGCATCATCTCCACCCCTTGACACTATAATCTCTCCTGCTTCATCAAGTCTTCTAATTACCGCAACAATAGCCTGCTGCGCCTTCTCAACATCAACAAGCCTTACAGGTCCCATAAAGTCTAAGTCTTCCTTTAAGGACTGAGCAGCACGCTTTGACATGTTGTTGAATATAATATTTTGAACCTCCTCCGAGGCGCCCTTTAGTGCAAGGGCCAAATCCTTTTGGTCAACTTCACGCAATACACGTTGTATTGATGCATTATCAAGGGTAACGATATCTTCAAATACAAACATACTTTCTCTAATCTTTTCAGCAAGTTCTGGTTGTTCTCTATCAAGTTCATCAAGTATCGATTTTTCTGTTCCTCTGTCAACATTGTTGATTATATCAACAAGGGTTTGAATACCACCAATTTGCTGAAAATCAGGTCTTATTACATTTGATAGCTTCTTTTCAAGGATTTCTTCTACTTCCTCTATAAACATAGGCGAGGTGTTGTTCATGGTTGCAATTCTTTTTGCAACATCCACCTGAAGATCCTCTGGAAGGCCAGACAAAATCTGTGCTGCCTTTTCAGGCTGTAAATAACATAAAATAAGTGCTATCGTCTGAGGATGTTCGTTTATTATTACATTAAGAAGCTGTGTTGCATCAGCCTTTCTTGCAATTCCAAAGGGCCTATACTGCTGTGTTATTTCTGATACCTTTTCAATTATCTCTATAGCCTTTTGGGTGCCTAAGGCCTTGCTTAAAAGGGTCTTTGCGTATTCAAATCCACCTTCAAGGATATAATCCTTTGCTTTATTTAAATTAACAAATTCCTTTAAAACCTCTTCCTTAACTTCCTTTTTTACTTTAGGCATATTAGCTATCTCAAAGGTTATCTTTTGTATTTCTGATTCAGGAAGTCTTTTTAATATTGGTGCCGAGGCTTCAGGACCAAGGGTAATAAAAAGTATTGCTGCTTTTTGAACTCCTGTTAATTTATTTGAATCCTTAGGCAAAGTCATCACCTCTCATCCTCAGCAAGCCAAGTCTTAATAACTTCTACTACTTGTTCTGGCTTCTTTGACGCATAATTCTTTATTTCCTTTTCAAGATCCATTTCCTCCTCTTCAGTTAAAAGAGGCTGATATTCCACCTGTGGCTTTGGTAAAACATCTGAAATAACTACATCCAAATGATGTTGCTGTTCTAATTCTTTTTCCTCTTTCTTCTTTTTTCTTCTTGATCTTATAAAAAGAAGCAATCCAAGAAGTAAAGCTAAACCTGCTGCACCAATATATGAATACTGTTTTATCTTTTCCTTTTGCTCCAATTGTTTTTGCATATCCTCAAGATCCTTTTGTGCCTTTTCCTTTGCCTCATTATTAAAGGCAAGTGCTTCTATATTTATTTGATCTCCTCTTTGCTCGTCGTATCCCGTTGCTGCAGCTACTATATTTTTAATAGTCTGCTTTTCTGCATCGTTTAATGTTCCATCGATTATAACTGATACCGAAAGCCTTTTTACCTCACCGGGTGCCTTTACTATTTTTTCTTCAGTTTGTCCTATCTCATAATTAGTAAGCTCCTCCTCCCTTTGAGTGTTAGAGGATTGATTAGTTCCATTGTTGAGGGTATTGCTCATGTTGTTATCTATTGGGCTTGAGCCTTCACCTGCACCTGATGAATCATTTGATGATTCCTTTATCTTATGCTGGCTTCTTATTATAGCATCTTTATCATATGAAATCGTCGTTATTGACTTTGAATCGAAATCCATATCGGCATTTATTTTAACGGTTACCTTATCTTTTCCAAAAACAGTCTCCAGCATCGATAGGACATCTTTTTCCAGCTGATTTTCAAACTGCCTTTCAATATCCCTTTGCTTTAGAGCAGAAGAAGTCCCATTTAATGTATCATCGAATAAATTTTCCGACAATAAATTCATACTGCTATCTATTACCTCAACGTTCTCCTTTGGAAGGTCCTTAACGCTTCCAGAAACAAGGGCAACAATAGCCTTAACCTTATCCTGGGATAGCGTTTTATTATACTTAAGCTTTAATGTAACCGACGCCCTTGCCTTTGATGTGTCCCTTGCAAAAACTGTATCATCGGGTAATACAAGATGAACCCTTGCCTTTTCAACCTCATCAAAACTCTCAATGGTCCTTGCAAGCTCATCCTGAAGTGCCCTTTGATACATTATCTTTGCTTCAGTATCTGTAACACCAAATTTGCTTTGGTCAAACAAGCTCCATCCTTGGCCGTCTGAGGGCATATATCCATTTTCTAAAACCGTAAGTCTTAATTCGTCCACCCTGCTTTTTGGAACTAAAATTGAATTTCCTTGAATTTTATATGAAACCTTTTGCTCCTTTAATTTTTCTACTATAGCCTGGGAATCCTGAGGCTGTAAATTGGAAAATAAAACTTCATATTTTTCTCTTGTAAGATAAATCACTGATAATATGATTCCGGTAAAAATTATAGTAATTAAAGATAATACCAAAACTTTTTTAGTTAAATTAAAGGAGGTCCACTTTTCCTTTATATTCCCTAATATCTCTTTTAATTTATCCATCAAAAGCACTCCTTCAATCGTCTGCTATATTTGAATTCTCATAATTTCCTGGTAAGCATCAACAAGTTTATTTCTAATCTGAACTGCAAGCTCAAGAGTTAGTCTTGCCTCCTCTGTAGCAAGCATAACCTGATGAATATCCTGTGCTTGTCCTGTAATAAGATCTATAGTTGCATTTTCCGCCTCAACCTGTTTTTCATTTACCCTATCAAGGGCCTTTTTTAAGTATTCCTCAAAACTTGTATTATTTTTTGAATTATCAGAATTTATTTTTAGAAGATTGCTGGTATCTAAAGCGATTGAATTAACATTCATCTATATCCCTACCTTCCAATCTCAAGAGCCTTCATCATCATCTGCTTTGATGTGTTGAAGGCAGTTACATTTGCTTCAAAGGCACGGGAGGCGGTTATAAGATCGATCATTTCATTGAGAATATTCACGTTTGGCATAGTAACATATCCATCCTTATCGGCATCCGGATGGCTTGGATCATAAACCCTTTTGAAGGGGCTTGGGTCCTTTGATATCGCAGAAACCTTAACTCCATTTAATTTTTCCGTAAACCTATTATTTTTATCGATAGCCCTTCTTAAATTCTCCTCAAAGGATACAACCTTTCTTACATAGGGACCACCCGTTGAAGTCCTTGTTGTTTCAGCATTGGCAATGTTATCAGATATAACCTCCATTCTTAACCTTTCTGCCGACATGCCACTGGCACTTATTCTTAAGGGATTAAAAAGATTATTCATACACTACCTTCTCCCTTCGCTTATTATGAAACGCCTCATAGCTATTTTGCTATTTGCCTGAGATACAAGGGCATTATAAAGGATTGCATTTGCTGCTAAATTTGCCATTTCATTGTCGATATCTACGTTGTTGCCATCCAGCCTCATTGAAGAAGAGTTGTCCTTTTTTAAATCATAATTTAAGTTTTCAATGCTGCTTCCATCATCTAAATGCTTATCGTTTGTAACTTTAAGGCTAAGGCTTTCTCCCTTTAAAATGTTCCTTAATTTGTCCTCAAAAACCACCCTAAAGGCCTTGTATCCTTTGGTGTTTACATTGGCAATATTATGGGCTATTACTCTACCCCTTGCACTTGTCGCATCAAGTGATTTTTTGAGCATCATATAACTTAATTCGTCAATATTCCTTATCATAATTCAACATCCTCCTAAAAATTCTAATATTAATTTATTACACATAACGACAAGTGTCAACTAAATATTAAGATAATTTTACACAATGCAATTTTAATTTACATTTTAATTATATTAAAATCAAATTTCTATAGTTATATTTTACAAAAAATCGTGATGAAATCAATATTTTTTTGTTAAATTTTGTTATATTATAATTTGGCAAAAAATAAAAGCCCTACAATTTAGGGCTATTTTTTGACGTCTATTGTAGATTTTTCTATGCTGCTATCCTTCTTATACTTGCCAACTAATTTATCTAAATTCCTTTCTTTAATTATTGCATTATAATCCATAAGCTGCTTATTTAATTTAGAAATTACCTTATCCTGAAGCTTTTTGGTTTCTTTGATAATTTCACTATTCTTTTCAACTAAACTTCTAAACTTAATTATATCATCCTTTGATTCTACCCTTTCTATCTCCTCTGCGTTAAAATCTAAAATATTATGTTTAACAACGTAAATCTCCTTTAACTGTTCTAACCTACTTGAAAGCTTTGAAACTACTTCAAGGTTAAAGGATATCTCCTGAAGTTCTCTGTTGTATTCTTCTATATTAATTTCTTCTTCTTTCTCAAATTTTTTTATAGATTGATATATTTTATTATACCTTTCTAATTGCTGCTCTAAATTTTGAATAATTTCATCAAACATAAAAAACACCTACTTTTTAATTCTCCTATATGCCTCTTCAAAGGTTTCCTTTAGCTCTTCAGCAAATCCTAAAACTTCCTCTGCAATGGCCTTGTCTTTTTTAGTGTTTGCCTCAACTAATCTTCTATACATATAATCATATAGGAGCATTAAAGATTTTGCTATCTCTCCTCCAACCTCCATGTTTAATGTTGCCATAAACTCTAAAATTATGTTTTGTGCTTTTATAAAGTTTTCATGGGCTTTTTTGATATCCTTCTCTTCAATTCCTACAATTGCGAGTTTAATAAACTTTACAAGTCCATCATAAAGCATCAAAAGAAGCTTTTCCTTTGAGGCTGTAAAAATGCTGTTCTGCTGATATGCATTAAGTGCGTTTAGGTTATTCATCACATCACCCTCTTATATCAATAATTTTCCCTGTTATTTTATTAAATGACTCTAATAGGAGCTCTATATCCTCTACCTCCGTTTCTATTAATACCTTTCCCTTTTCATCCTTAAGCTTTATTCTTACCTTATTTTTCATCATCCTATACTCAAGCTTTATATTATACTTTGCTAAAACATTAGAAAACTCCTCAGCAAATTTTCTTTGTCTCTCCTCATCAAAGTTTTTTTCATCATTACCCCTTTTTGTCTCAGCACTTTTAGTTTCATGAACTATTTTATCGACTATCTTCGTTTCAATCTGCTTTATTAAAAGGGGGTCTATCTTATCAAGGGTTATAGGATTAATTGGCATAAACCTTCCCCCTATCTTTTTTCATCTATAAATAACCCAAATACCTCCATCATGCTTGCCACCATGTCGAGTATCTTTTTAGGCGGAATCTCTTTTAGAACTTCTCCTGTATTATCATTAATAATTTTAACAATTATATCTTTTGTTTTCTCATGTATCTCAAATTTAAGATGGGTAGAATCCTTTAAATACTTATTTGCAGTTTCAACTGCCTTTTCAACATCCTTCCTATTATACTTTACCTCATTGTTAACCTCATTACTTTGCTTTTCTAGCTTAACATTATTAAACTCAACTTGTTTTAAATTTTGCATACTAACATTGTTTACCCTTTGTATTTCCATCCTTCCCACCCCTTATTTCTTCTATTTTATTTATCGGAAAAAGTTTTTTAAGCTTTAGGGAGGGATAGGAACTTGTTTAATAATATATTCTCAAGATTTTGATTAACAATTTACCCAGACTAATTATAATAGACAAAAATTGAAATATTCAAAAGCCAAACTTAGTATGATCTTTTTATCATACCCATTTTTATGGATTTTGCTTAATTTAACATTAATTAATCAAAAATTCCTTAAAAATTAGAAAGGGTAGGCATTTGAATAAATTACCCACCCAACAATTGACATAGGGCCTATATAAAATATTAATAAATATTAGTTACAAATTTATCTTAAATATCTTACCAAAAAGAGGGAAGACTTTTTAAATATAATCTGATACACTGCCTTCTTTCATTTACTTTAATTCGATTAACTTTGCAAAGGATTTTCTAATTTTTTGTGTCGGTAATTCAATTTCATAAGTTACTTTACCATCTTTGTCAATATGTTTTATAGAATAGCCTAAATCAGAAAATAAATTTTTTACAGGTAAATTTTTAGATGTAGGGACATAAAAGCATCTTAATTTCTTTATACCTTTTGAGTAAATATTTTTTTCTATAAAATCTATTATCTGCTCTTCTATACGTCTCCCCATAACACGACAGCTCATTAAAAAAGTATCTAATTCTGCAACTTCTTCTTTAAAATTTATAATCCAAACTATGACCTTGCCATTATCACCAAATTTATCCAAAACTGAGCCAACCCACACTTCGATATTTTCATTTTCAATCATATCATTTACATCTTCAATAGTATATCTATGACCGGTCAAATTAAATTGATTAGTTTTCTGTGTTAATTGTGCTATTCGTTCAGCATCATCTCTAGTTGCTTTCCATACTTTTATTTCCGTTTGCAACGAATATAAAAACTCTTCTAAATTATTTATCATTTTAAATAAACGCTGTCTCTCAACATTTTGTTTATACATCAGAGATTTGTTCTTATCTTCATCTGTAAGGTTTAATACAAAAAAATATTTGTTAAACACTTCTCTTATGAACTGAGGCAAATCTGAAGTATCTTTTGGAAAAACAGGGACTGTAACATCTGGTAAAATATATCTTATTTGTTCACACTCTACTTCATTATCATCAATAAAC
>JAOAEI010000043.1 GCA_026416875.1 Caloramator sp. | reverse complement strand
ACGCCAATTTACAGGATATTAAAATCAATAAAATATGAAAATATAATTTAAGTTTTTAACTTTTGCAAACGCCTTGAATTAGCGAATTTAAGGGGTTGTCTATAAATAGTAACCTACAATATCTTGACACTATCTTAATAAAAATGCTTCTTGCTAATTATTTCTATTTGATTTATAATTATAATTAATTACTTTATAGGAGTGATTTTGTTGAAGTGTCTAAAAATTAACAAATTCATACTAATAATGATAATCTTATTAATAAATGTTTTTGCAATAGTAGCATTAAAAAATTATTTCAATAATAGTTATACTATAAATAGAGCTGTTACTCCTGTTAGTAAAATTAACAAATTAATTAATAATATTGAAATTATTGGGCTTTCCTGTATTGAAAATGAATTTAAAGATCAGAACAACATAACATTTTTGGGCTTAAGGCATATATTGAAATTTAAAATTAGAGGCATTAATAAAATCGAAGATTTTAATAATGATATTGGATTTAGGATTATTTATCCTCCAGAATATAAAGAAATTTTTGGTTATACTAGTTCTGGAGTAAATTATAGTTACCAATTGTCATCTTCCGAAACAGCAACATATGTAGTTAATTTTGAAGACATGATAATGGAAAATAACAATTCTGTAAAAAGAGAACTTTTAACCAAATTATCTGCTCTTGATAAACCATATATAATAGAAATTTATAACTCACAAAAACTTATAAAAACAATAACAATAAATAAACAATAGAAATAATATACCTCCGTTTAGTCGTATAAAAAGTAACAAAATACCTTATACAGCTAAATGGAGGTGCTTTTTTAGAATAGAAAATAATGTTTTTTAAACACCATCAAAAAAAGTTATTTATTTATGTATTAAATTACAATAAATTTCATATATTTTGATAATAGTGCATAATAGATAAAGTCTTTTTTTATTATCTCAACTTTACAAGTTCCATTATCTAATAAAACTTTTTATTATTACTGAATAGTATCAATGGAATAAGTTACGTTAATTGGATTTTTAACACCTGTAACCTGAACATTTGGTGCTTGATATGTCTCATAACGAACGAAAATGCCTCCGTTGTATACTTTATAAACATCATATTTCTTAAGAGTAAAACTATATTGATCATAGTTTATCGCACCATAGTAATTTCGGCAATTATATTGAGAACCTTCAGGTGGTCCAGAATATAATGTACTTTTCGAATATGTATAACTAAACGTTCCTGATACATTACCTTGTAGACTTAAGTTTATGCACTTTTTTATTTCAGCACCAACGCTTCCACCATAAGTTACAGTACCAGATACAGAAATATCGCTTGTTATTGTCTTTGTTTGTCCTTTTGCTACAGAAAGTAAAAACTTATCATTACATCTTGGACCAACACTATAGCCTGTAATACTGTATGAATAAGTTTCGTAATAAGAATGATCATATACTTCGTATATTTCGCCTTGAGGAACAACCATGTTAGCTAGGTTTAGATCAATGAATTCTACCCTTGTGCCAAGAGTAACTGGAGTGCTATATCCCCGAACCTCTGGATTCTCAACAGAAGGTTTTCTTTTTGATTCTTTTGCCATTGCTTTAGATACAAACATAGGATTTATCAGTATACACATTACCAAAACAATCGACCAGAATTTTTTAAATAGTTTATTCATTCTTTCATCTCCCTTTAAATTTTGGAGTTTTAAAAAGTTTTAAAGTGTTTTTGATTATAACCAAAAGATTAATAATTTTTTCCTTCATCCCTCCCTTCTTCAAAATTATAACCAGTTTAAGTAAAAGTATGTATGCACTTACTTCTATTACCATTTTACCCCCCCCCACTACCATTTCTGTCAATAATAAATTTCCAACTAATATCTACATAATTCTACAGCTGTTTAATCCAATAACGCCATTTAGTCTTTTCAAAAAAATAATAAATCACCCACAAAGCCAGCCAAATCCTTAGCCAACCTTATGGGTGCTATCTTTCTTCATTTATATATTCAGTTCTACTTCCATTCCATCCTTGAATACAAAAGTTATTTTTCCCTCTTTATTCACAACCACCTTATCCACTGTTCCTATCCAAAGTTCCTCATCAAATTCTGTAATTAAATCTTCTCTTTGCTTAAGTTCCTTAATAAACTCTAAAATCTTCTCCTTCTTTGCAGTTTGCTCTAATCGTTTCTCCTCTATCCTTTCAAGTTCCTCTTTAATACTTTCATACCTTTTAACTAATGCATCATATTTTTCGTTATACTCTTCTTGCTTTAAAGCTCTATGAGCATTTTCCTCTACACATTTTCTAATCATTTCAGTAACTATTTCTAGTTCACTTTGTAGCTTAACACTTTCCATATCAAGCTTTGAAGTATCTGTTAAGGCTTTTATTATATCTTCATATCCTTTTAAAATTTCTTCCTTATTTTCAATCAAGCTATTAAATACTTCAACGTAAGCCTTCTTAATTTTATCCTCATAAAGATGCGGTGTTTTGCATTTCTCATTATTTTTAAATTTAGAGTTACACTGCCATATAACCTTTCTATACTTATCATTAGAGTGCCAAACCTTTCTGCCATAGAAACTTCCGCATTCGCCACATACAATTTTTCCTGCAAAACAGTTTCTTCCTGTCTTGTATCCCTTTGCTTCTTTTCTCTTTTTTATCTCAGTTTGAACTAAATCAAATAATTCAGGTGGTATAATTGCAGGGTGGCTATTTTCAACATAATACTGTGGAACTTCACCTTCGTTTTTCTTTATCTTCTTTGTAAGAAAATCTACTGTAAACGTTTTTTGTAGTATTGCATCACCTTTGTATTTTTCATTTTTAAGAATACTTAAAACTGTGCTCTGGTGCCACTTATGTTTACCTGCTGGTGTTGGAATATTATTCTCTGTTAAATATTCAGCTATACTTAATGGTGTTTTGCCTTCTAAAAACATTTTATATATCATTCTTACAATCTTTGCTTCTTCCTCAACAATCTTTAAAACTCCATCTTCTCCTTTTTCATATCCTAAAAAATGCTTGTATGGAAGGCTCACCTTTCCATCTGCAAATCTTTTTCTTTGTCCCCAGGTTACATTTTCACTTATTGAACGGCTCTCTTCTTGAGCTAGGCTTGACATTATTGTAATTAAAAGTTCTCCTTTACTATCAAGGGTATATATATTTTCCTTTTCAAAATATACTTCAACTCCCTTTTCTTTTAGTTTTCTAACAGTTGTTAATGTATCTACTGTATTTCTTGCAAACCTACTAACTGACTTTGTTACTATTAAATCTATCTTTCCACTTAGTGCATCTTCTATCATTCTATTAAATCCATCTCTCTTTTTAGTGCTTGTTGCTGATATTCCTTCGTCTGTATAAACATTTACAAATATCCAATCAGGGTTTGATTTTATATGATTTGTATAGTAATCCATCTGTGCTTCAAAGCTTTGAAGCTGTTCATCATTGTCAGTTGAAACTCTTGCATATGCAGCTACTCTTTTTTTCTCAATTTTAGTTTTAGTAATTGGAGATATTCTTGTAGCTGTTGCTGGTATTACTGTTACTGCTCTTGCCATAAGTTTTTCCTCCTTTTGATTATTTCAAGGCTTTTTTCTCGTGCCCTTTGCCTTGCTTCATCACTCCAGCTTTCACTTCTTGGTTTGTAACTCCATTCTTTTTCAACTACTCTTCCATCATTTAATATGAAGTTAAGTTTTCTTTCTCCTATCACCTGTATTTCCTTTATTTTTGATTTATCAAACTCACCCTCATTAATAACAGAATTTAAAATGTCCTCAGGTATCTGCTTTGATGGGCAGGCATCTTTACCGTATTTCAAATAAGAAAAGCAGTGCCAAATAACTCTTTTTCCATTTATTTTACGTCTATACTTTTTACCGCATATTCCACATATAATTCTTCTTGAAAATAAATGATTTGAACCTTCTTCTTGAGGTGAATACTTTAATCTTCTTTCCTCTAAAATCTCTTGTGCCTTTTGAAATGTTACTAAATCGATTATCGCTGGATGTGTTTCCTCTGCATAATATTTTGGAAGATAGCCTTTATTTCTTACTAAAGTCTTTGTTAAATGATCCTTTACAAACTTTTTCTGAAGTAATGCATTACCTGTATATTTTTCATTTTTTAAAATCTCTACAACCCTTTCGGAGTTCCATTTTCCTCCTCTTATTTTTTCTGCACCCATTTCTCTAAGTTTTCTTGCTATTTTAGTGCAGCCCATTCCGTTTATATAATCATCAAAAATCATTCGGACAATTTTAGCCTCATCCTCATTGATTTCTATTTTACCTTTTTCTATCCTATACCCATATATAAATCTTAAGTTAACAAGTTCTCCTTCTTTAAAGCCTTTTCTTATCCTCCATTTACAGTTTTCGCTGACAGACCTGCTTTCCTCCTGTGCAAATGAAGCGAGGATAGTTAGCATAAGCTCACCATCCCCGCTAAGGCTATGAATATTCTCTTTTTCAAAATAAACATCTACATTTAAGCTCTTTAGTTCTCTTACAACTTCAAGCATTGTTACAGTATTTCTTGCAAATCTTGAAATTGACTTTGTGATAACCATATCTATTTTACCATCTCTACAGTCTTTTAATAATCTTTGAAACTCTGGTCTTTCATCTTTTGTTCCAGTAAATGCCTCATCAGCATAAACACCTACATACTCCCATTCAATATGCCTTTGTATAAATTCACTATAATAGCTAACTTGTGCTGAAAGAGAATGAAGCATTGAATCCTTGCCACTTGATACTCTCGCATAAGCAGCTACTCGCTTTTTAGCTAAAGTTTTAAATATTTTAGGTTCAATCTTTATTACCTTTCTTTGCATTCTCATCTCCCCTTTCAGCTACACATGTTAACTCTTATATTGATACAAAGCAAGTTAATTGTAAGTTAAAGACCCTATAATTGGCTTGTATTTATCAATAAGTAGCATCTTAATTTTTTCAAAATCTTCTTCACTAATTATGTTCTTTGAAAGCATAAGTTTTGCAGTCGCAATTGATATCCTATAATTTTTCTCTCTTTCAAACTGTTCCTTAGTCATAAACATCCCCCTTATGGCAATAAAAAAAAGAAGCCCATAAAGAGCTTCAAATTTATTTAGACTCAACAATAATTGCATCTATTCCTAATTCCCTTAATTTATTGACCTGCTTCTCAGCGTTTTCTTTTTGTGAAAATGAGCCTGCAATAACTCTATACAAAATATTATGACTATCCTCTTTCTGTATTTTTTCAATATATTCTATTCCTAACTGATTAAGAATTGCCTTTGCAATACCTTTTGCTATTTCATCTTTTTTGTTATCAAAAATTAAATTATCTTCAGGGTTATCAATAAACCCTACTTCAATAAGAACTGCTGGTGATTTTGTTTCTCTTAATACATGAAAGTTTGCTGTTTTTACGCCTCTATCTAAAAATCCAACATCAGTTAATGCCTTTTGAATCTTTTCAGCTAATTCTTTTGTATTTTTTCTACATATATTATATATATACGTTTCTACTCCTTTTGCTTTATCTGCTTTAGATGCATTCCTGTGGAGTGATATGAAATAATCATAAGTATTTTTATTTTCAAAATCGCTTCTTTCTTTAAGGCTTACTATTTTGTCCTTTGTTCTTGTTTCATCTACAACAACATCATGCCTTCTTAACTCTTCTGCAACCTTTAAACCCAAAGCTAAATTATCATCCTTTTCATATCTACCATTAAAGACAGCTCCACTATCTATCCCTCCATGTCCATAATCTAAACATACCCTTGCCATCACTTTTCTCCTCCTTCATTTATTTGCTTTAAAAGTTCTTTAAGTTTTTCTGGTATAGGAAGTCCAATCTTTGCCGAGTTTTCAATTATGCTTATTCCTTCATTTGAAATGTAGAAAAAAATAACGGCGGTGCGAATTGCACTACCGCTTTTAATAACATGAATATCAATTATATTTCCTATACCAACCATAACAAAAATTAGAATCTTTTTAAAAATTCCTCTAAACCCCACTTCACTTGAAAGCTTTCTCTCAAGCACTGCTACCATAAGACCTGTAACATAATCAATAACCACAAAGGTTATAAGTGCATACATAAACCCATCAAATCCTCCTAAAAAATAACCTATGTAACCCCCTATTGTAGCAAATATAAGTTGAACTGTATTGTTTTTCATCTTAATCATCCTTTCTTAATAATAATCAAAGGCAAAGTCTATTAAGTCTATCTCAAATGTATATTGTATTTTCATCGTATTTGCATCCGTTTTTTCAACTGGTTGTGCAAGCTTTGTATGAGCACCGCAGGGTTTTGATAGGGATAGATGATAGATACCAAAATATACATAATCATTGTAAGAATACCTATACATTGAAATCGATTTGTCTGTCCCAATTATTGGATAAGCAGTTGAATCTGAATAATCTTCAAATGTAAAATATTCTCTGTTAGCTTCCACAAGATTGCCTTCAGGAGAAATTACTTGATAAAAGCCTGTCCCCCCTTGCGTCCCAGAATATAGTAAATATATTCTATTTTTTGTTGCGTAGATAAAATTCGCTAAATAGCATCTCCTTTCAATATTTCCGCTATTCATTCCTTTTGATGCAAACAATGTTGAACTTCCTATTTTAGGTTTTAAGTTTAATTCGCTTGTTAAATTACCGTTTATATCTAACCTTATAAGCCTATTTGTATAAACAGTTTCGTTGTATTGAGTGTCTGTTCTTGAGTTGTAACCATAAAATTCTATATATCCACTTCCACACATTAATGGATCTAAATTATATTTTATGTAGTTAAAATTTGAATTGTATGCATCTTTGAATGTTGTCGTTAAATTTATTGGACCTACGGTTGATAATAAAACCCCTACATTACTCCATTTATAAATTTTTAAGTAATAATTTGAAGATGAATAATAAATATATACCCCTATAAAAAAATCAATTTCTCCGTTGCTATTATAAATTGGAACTACATCATGAAGTTCACCAGAAGTAAAAGCCCCACCTGATGAATTTAAAAGTTTTACCGCTTTTGAAAAATCTATATAATAATCTAAATTCAAGTCAAAAGGTATATAAATTTGGTGTCCTTTTAATTCTTGTGGAAATTGAATGTAACTTGAATTAGTTGCTCCAGTGTAAGTCCCATCAAGAAGTGCATATCCTTTGTTATAATTTGTAAATCTTAATGCTTTTCTAAAATAACCTAAACCGCCGTTATAAAAAATGCTGATTATACTCCAGTATTTCTCTTTATATAAATTTTGTTTTGCATAAATTAGTCCATCACCATTATTTCTTCCAAATATAGGAGGTCCAATATAAAATTTATTTCTATATGAAGGATCAGCACCCCAATATATAGACTCAAATCTTCCATTGGCCGCATGGGTGGGAAAGTCAAATACAAATGTCGTTCTAATTTTTCCATTAACAATCTCCATCTTGCTTTCTATTTTATTTATCGTTCCTCTTAATGTATCTGTTCCAGAATATTCAGTATTTCTATAAGCATAACCTATAATATTCCCAGTAACCTTTTCTGAATTTGCTGATTCTGGTTTTGTAGAGTCTGTAAGATATATACATTCAAAACTATTATTAAATTGATCCTGATTTCTCGTATTTATCCCCATTATTCCTCCTGCAAAATGTCTTAAAAACATATCCTTAAAAAACAAATCAGGAATAATGTTTTCTGTATATGCTTCCTTTACCTTTTTATTTGTTTTCGCATCAAATATTTCAACCAATACTTTGCCTTTTATTCCTATATTGTCTTTTTCCTTTATTTGTCTGATTGTTTTATTTTTTAAAAAGTCTTTATTGTATGAAACAATCTCTCTCACCTTTTCACCTTCCTAATTAAACATTATTTTTATTTTCTTTAATTTACACACATCATCTAGCGTAGGCTTATATATCAAATATGCAAATCTAATGGTTCGGTTTTCAGTCAATAATTGATTTAATTCACTATAGTTTAATTGATTTAATGCATTTACATTTATACCTTGGTTTAGAAATGCATTTAAATTATTTATATCAATCCTTTCAAATGATCCACTTGTTTGATTAAATGTATGATATGAATTTCCACCATCAAAACTTATTGCTAATTTTATTGCACCATTTGTAGAAATAGGGTTGCCGCTAGTATCCCTTCTTACAAAGCTTGTATCAACAGTTATGTTTGAAATATTTTTACCACTTGGTATTAAAAAGTCCGACCTTTGCTTTATTACTTTAGGTTTACTTGTCACAACTTCCTTTGTTTCTAAAATATATTTAGCAGGATTTGCTTTTTTAGTATCATCATCAGAATAAAAATAAAGCTTTGGATTTCCTGTAATTCCAGCGTAACTTTGCGGAATATTGTCTAATCCAAAACTTAAAAACATTTCTTCAGTTAAAGGCAAATTAGCAATTTTACTCCATAAGCCACTAGAATATATTTTTATTCCTTCATCATCGACCATAAGGTATTTTTCATTTGTTGGAACATAATTTGAATTGTAATATATCGTATAATTTTTGCCGTCCGCTGTTCCTGGAAAAAATATTAAAGAAGAGCCATTGTTTAATGTTAAAGTTTGCGTTCCTACATTAGGGTTGTCAAAACTATTTGTCCCTGTGTTCGGTATTTTTTCAATTACAAGTCTCATAACACCTGTTTCAAATAAGGTCAATTCCCAAATTAAATCATTAATACCCCATTGTGAATATACACCATTTCCTTCAAATCTTACCCTGAAAGTTTTCTTTCCACCCTCAGTTTCAAGGGCAAAGAAAAGCTTATTATAGCTTGCATCTCTTCGATTTATCTTTAAGTGTTCTGTTGCTGAGCCAAAGCCTACCCATGTATTACCTGATGTTCTTAATTGCCTTACAACTGTAGCGTTATAATAAAAGTTAAAGCCCATATCAGGTAGTGTTACTGTTGAATCATCATTATTTGTCCCAAACAGTGTCATGCCTATATTACCTTTAGGCTGTGCAGGACTTGCTACTATTCCCACCTAATCACCCCTATACTTCCTTAATTGTTGCATTTAATGAAACCAATGTGTTATATTCTTCTCTATTTGCAAGATTAACAGCATATATTACTCCATTTCCTAATGTTCTTTCAAAGTTGCCTTGACTTAAATATTCTAATTCTTTAATTGTTGCTCTTTCATAACTTAAATATGATCCATCTGGAAGCTTTTCAAAATCTAAATCAAAATTTATCCAATTATCAAATTCATAATCAGCCATTTTATATCTTGTAAAAGCTTCAGATATTCCAATCGATAATTTTGTAATATTTGTATTTGTCACACATTCTAATGATTTAGCAAAGTAATCAGCATATGAATTTGTCTGAACTATGTTAGGCTTGATATTATTTATTAATTTTTGAACGCTTGTTAGGACTATATCTTGTTTTTGTTGTTCTATCTTATTTAAAAACAATTCATATAAGAATACTTGTAAAGCTTCTGCTCTTGGAAGTTTTGGACTTAATCCACCTTCTAGATTTCTTCCTTCAATTGTTACCTGAAGATTATTTTTCTCAATAGTAAATGTTCCGTTTGATGTTTGCATTTCTATAATAAAAGCATGCTGGCCTGCTGTAACCTGCGGCATCGGAAGTGTAACGTTTATTATATTATCCCCTGCTGCAACTTTTTGAATTGGCTTTAAATCATAATATTTATTATCCAATGAAAAGAAAATGCTTAATGTTAAATCAGCACTTGCTTTACCTGAAATTACTATGTTGGAAGTTAAATTAGTATCTGCTGAAACTGAAAAACCTATCACCATCGCCGCATATTTTGTGGTTGTTATATTAAGCATTTCTGTATTTCTCTTTAATATTAGCTGATTTTGGGAACCTGTTATTTTGCTTTCTATCTTTTCTAGCATGGACTCAAAATCTAATTTTTCAATTATCGTATTTAAAGGATTACCAAGTTCTATTTTTGTATTTATAGGTTTTATTAGGTCAGTTCTTTTCTTTATAACCCTAAGCTTTGCTGTGATTCCTAAAAAGTTATGATAAACATTAACTTCATCCCCAAGATTAACTTCTGTAAGACTTTTTAAATTTTCATATTCTTTTATCTTTGAAAGTTCTAAAAAATCCACTTCTATGTTAATAAAAGGATTCGATACCTTCTTTATATATTCCTTCCCTAAGTTTCTAAGTTCGTCAACATCACCTGTATCAAATTCAACCTTTTTAACTATTGGATAAGGCAAAATCTTTGAAACCTCACCTTCAGCTTCAATATATCTTTCAGGAAGAACTAAATTATCCTTCCCTATTGGATATATCTTTGTTGCAAAATCATTAGTATCAATTATTGCCCTTATTGCTTTTATGTTCTTTCCATACCTTATTAAAATTCCAGTATTAGTCCCTAATTTTTCACATATTTCAATGTAATAATTGTCCCTTTTTATTTCTCCACCATATTGTTGAAGAATTTTAAAAAAGGCTTCAAGTGCATTTACATTCCTTATAGTGAACGGATAAATATTCTTTTCTGGTGCTGTAAATTTAAAAACTGCCTGTGCCTCAGGTGGGATGGTTCCTTCTATTGCTTCTTTCATATTGGCGTTAACAAGTGTGGCTGCTTCTATAAAATAAAAGGCAAGGTCGTAAAATATATGCCTTGCCCACACCTTTATCTTTCCTATTTTTTCGCCTTCTCTTTCAACCTTATATATCCTAAAAAGCTGACCTAATGCCTTTATTATATTAAACTCATAAAGGTAGTTTGCTTTTTTAGAGTTTGCTGGATATTCTAGATATAAACTATATTCACCATTCAATTCTTCTGTAATTTCAGCAACCATACATTCATCTAAAACACCAAGTCCTATGTTTTCAAATTCACCCTTCTTAGTTTTTTTATCATAAACAAAAATCACTATAACCACCGCCAGTTAGGTAAAATCTCAACCTTAGAAATATTTCCAGTCCATTCAATTAGGTTATTACCTACTTTTAAAATAGGGAAATTTCCACTTACCTTTGAATTTAAGTTACTATGATTATCGTCGTAACAATCATATAGAAAACTATCAATAATAATTTTATTTTGAAGAATATTTATCTTTAATTCCTCACCGTTTACTTTAAGTGTTATATCACCAGTCCCATAAACATTTATTTTAGGCAAACTATATATTGTTCCTGGATTTATTAAATTAGTTCCGCTTTGAGTTATTGTAATTAAGTTATTTGAAACTGCATATTTAAAGGGTCTACAAGTAAAAATAACTGGAAACTTTATAGAATGTCTTAAAACCTGTTTAAACTCTATTGAATTTACAACTTGTGCTTTATATTTTTTATCATTTTGAAATGAGAATATTAAATCATTCTCTCCTGAATTAAAAAGCCAAGCACTTATTTCATCTATTTTTTGCATTATATCTCCTGAAGCTACAGAGCACTCAACTACTATCGTAATATCTTCATATGTTCCTTCATCAAACCTTAAGCTCGAATCTCTACCTGGTATATCAATAAATGAAACTCTTCTTTTAGGAGATGGGATGGTAGGCCTTGATGATATTAAAATTCCATAGTCTAAATAACTATCTTTCCCTGCAAAATTAAAGTTAAGCATTACCTCCCACCCCTTCCAAGTGAAATACGTTGTCTATAAAATTCAAGTTCATAGGCAAGCTGTTCAATATCCTTCTCAGAATTGTTATAAAAGTTCTCTATGTGTAAAGTTAAACCCGAACTACTATTTCCTTTTGCCTTTTCAATTGCTCTTGCTATTAAATCATCTAATCTATCAATTGGTATAACTGCTTCACTTCCTGCTTCTCCAACACCAATTATGCTGGGTCTGTTAAAAATTCCTCCTCTTGCATACCAATTAACTTCTAAATGTGGAACGCTTGGTGGCTTTAAGCTAAATTCACCCTTTATAGAAAAGTGAGGAAGCTTTATTTTAGGTAGTTTGAAATTGAACATATCAGATAACTTTTCTTTGATTTTAATTGCAATGTTTTTTATAGTTTCAAATATATCTTCAAGTTTACCACCTGTTAGGTTGTTTATATAGTCAAATCCTTTGCCCCAAACTGCCTTATATGCATCTATATAGGTTCCAATTATTCCTTTTATTCCTCCACCATGTTCATTTATTGAATTTTTTATGTTATTCCACACAGTTGAAGTTTTATTTTTTACATTTTCCCATGAAGTTGAAATATTATCTTTTATTAGGTTAAACTTTGTTACTATGTTTTCTTTTAGAACCTGCAAAGATTCCTTAATATTATCCCAGTTTTTTATTAACAAGACCCCTGCTGTAACAATACCTGATAACGCTACAATAGTTATCCCAACAGGCCCAGTTAATGCAGTAAATGCACTTCCTAAAACTGCTGATGCACCTCCTGCTGTAGCCATAGCCCCTGACACACTACCTATGATTGTTGAAAGTGTTCCTGCTATACTTATTAACTTACCTATAATTCCAATTACAGGCCCAACTGCTGCAACAACTAAACCTATTTTAACAATCATCTCCTGTTGCTCTTTTGACATTCCTTGAAATTTATCCATTAAAGGCTTAATTACTCCTATTAGCTTTTCTAGAACTGGTATTAGAATCTGTCCAAACTGAATACCAAGCTGCTCTGCCTGCTCTTTCATAACCCTTAATTTATTTGTTGGTGAGTCCATTGTTCTTGCAAGGTCACCTTGAGCATTTTTAGTTGATTCCATAATTACGCCATACCTTGCCATCACCTTTTGCTGTTCAGTTAATACCTCACCCTGTTTTGCTATTCCATGAGTGTATGCATAAGTTTTTATAGTGTTTTCGTTAACTAATATTCCTAAAGCCTTTAATGGCTCTGCTTCACCTGATATTCCGGCCTTTAACTTTTCAAAAGCTTCTTCAGGTTTTAGATTATAAAAGGAAGCCATATCATATGAAAGCTGAGTAAGCCCCTCTGACATTTTTAATGCTTCTTGTGATGTTAAGCCCATACTTGTTAACATTGAATTGTATGTTGCTACATTTTTTCTTACATAATATGCATTAAGTCCAAGGGCCTTTGATGTTTCCTCTGACCACTTTCTTGCATCATTTGCCATAGCACCCATCGAAACTTCAAAGAGATTTTCAGATTCTACAGCATCCATAGCCATTTTTGTTGCAGCAGTTCCTATTCCTATAAGCGGTAGCGTTACTGCTGTTGTAAGTTTACTTCCTATTGATGACATCTTATCTCCTATTGACTTCATCTTATCTCCTGCACTATTCATGCTTTGGGATAACTTATACCATGCAGAACTTTTTTCTTTCAATTCCCTTGTTGTATCTTTTAGCTCTTGCTCCATTTTATTTAGTTCTGCCGTTGCATAGTTTAGTTTAATTTTCAGGTTTTCAGTTGCTTTTGCATCTTCGCCTTTTGCCTCAACACTTTCTTTATATGCCTTCTCTAATGCAACAACTTTATCTTTTTGAAGTTCAATTTGTTTATTTAAACTATCAGCTTTAAGTCTTAATCCTTCTGTTGAATTGCCAAATTCCCCAAGCTTTGATGATGCTACAGCAAATTCACTTTGAACAACCTTTAAGCTTCTTTGTATTTTAGAAACTCCCTCTTGAAATCCTCTATCATCAAGCCCAATTCTTGCAATTACAGTATTTGTATCCCTTGCCACCATCTCACCTCCATCTCTTAAAACATTATTTCATCAATATATGATTTATCATCTTCTATCCCATTTACTTTCTTATATACATTAAAAAGTGCTTGAAGTTTTTTAGGTGTGCAGTTCCAAAATTCATCTTCACTCATCTTTAAAATATTTGTTGCTAAATAGAAAAGCCACTCCCAATTCCATCCTTCTTGATTGGTGTGGCTTAATATTCCCCCATATCTTCTTCTACTTCTGGCATAGACATATTTAAAGCTTTGTTGATTGCTAAACTTAAACTTTCAAGTTCATTTAATGTTATCATTTTGCCTACTTCTTTCAAGGTAATATTTTCATCCTCTGCTTTAACTGCTGAATATATTAATGCCCTAATTGCCTTAAATTTTTTATTTTGTAAATCTTCAAAGGCTTTATTTATATCTCCATAAACTTCTTCAAGCTCACAGAAGGTATTCATATTGAATTTCAGTTCATATTCTTTATCTATTAGTTTTATTTTTACACCTTTGTTTTTTAGTTCTGATGCTTTCATGATTTCAACTCCTTTCTGATTTTGGGGTATAAAAAAACAGGGGTTAAAATTCCCTGTTAATTACTTAATCTATAATAAATTTATCCAATCTCTTCTATTATATAATATTCTAATAATTGTAACTGTTTTACTTTCCTCAGTCACAATATAAAATATAATATAGTTATCCACCATAATTTTTCGTATACCTTTATAAGCCAGTCTATCATCAGCTACTAATGAATTTCTTAATGGCATATCTTCTAAAGAACTAATCCCTTTAGCTATTTTTGAAATTACTTTCTTTGCTGTTTCTGGTTCTAAGAGTTCTTTAGATATATATGCTCCAATTTCATATAAATCCCTTTCTGCTGGTTCAGTAATTTGAATATCATAGGTACTCATTTTATAAACCCTTCTCAATATCAGACAATGCTTCTTTAAAAGGTCTAACTTTTTTCTTTTGCATTGCATCAACGCCCTCATCAAGCAATTTATACAACTCAAATTTACCTACTAATTTTTCATAAGTTTCAATACTCATAACTGCTAAATCTCCCTGTCCGTTCTTTGTTATATAAACTGGCTCATTATATTTATGGCAGAAATCTGATATCTCAATATATTTATTTCTTAAATCTGAACTTGGTCTTATCACTGGCATAAAAAACACCTCCCGATTAATATATCAATATTATATCACTTTATTGATATATTAATCAATCTTTTGTCATAAAGATAGTGTCAAGATATTGTAGGTTACTATTTATAGACAACCCCTTAAATTCGCTAACTCAAGGCGTTTGCAAAAGTT
>JAOAEI010000042.1 GCA_026416875.1 Caloramator sp. | reverse complement strand
AACTTTTGCAAACGCCTTGAGTTAGCGAATTTAAGGGGTTGTCTATAAATAGTAGCCTACAATATCTTGACACTATCGTTTTACATAAAAATTTGACTACCTGATTTAAAAAGTTTTATAATTTAATTAGCTTGTGGGAAGGAGTTGATGATATGAAAAAAAGGTTGTGGGGGATATTATTAAGTATTACAATTATTTTTTCCTTTAATTTTACTGTTTTTGCATCGACAGTTGATGAGGTAAAGCAGATATTAAAGTATCATTACGTGGATGATGTGCCACAAAGCGTATTAGATGCAGAGACTATTGAGGATGCAATAAAGGCTCTAAATGACCCCTATACTCAGTATTTTACTTTTGAGGAATTTAAAGATTTTATAAATAGCATAAATAATACTTTCTCAGGTATCGGAGTTCAAATTGAAAGGGTAGATGAAGGCATCAAGATAATGACGGTGTTTGATGGTTCACCTGCAAAGGAAGTAGGCCTCAAAAGTGGGGATATTATTATAGAAGCTGATGGGACAAGTCTTGCAGGATTACAGGTGGAAAACGCAGTTAAACTAATAAGAGGTCAAGAAGGAACTGTAGTTAATTTAAAGGTAAAAAGAGGACAAGATATATTAGAATTTTCTGTTACAAGAAGGAAGATAATTCTGCCTAGTGTAGAATTAAGTAAAATGCACAATTTTGGCTATATAAAGTTATCGACTTTTGGGGAGGATACAGATAAGGATTTTAAATCTATTGTTGAAAAAAATATGGATTTAGATGGATTTATAATTGACCTTAGAAATAATCCAGGTGGATACTTAAATACAGCTATAAATTTAGGTGGATATTTTGTTGGTAAAAGGAATATTGTTTTATTAAAGAATAAAGATTTATCTGAGGAGTGGCCATCTGAGGAAGATGAAATTTTAAAGGGCAAAAAGGTTATATTTTTAGTTAATGAAAATAGCGCATCGGCTTCAGAAGTTTTAACAGGTGCTATCAAAGACTACAAAAGGGGACTTATAGTTGGAAATAAAACCTTTGGAAAGGGAACCGTTCAAACCTTAGTTGCTCTTTCTGATGGAGGAGTATTAAAGTATACAATTCAGAAATTTTATTCTCCCCTTGATAAAGAAATAAATAAAGTAGGAATAACTCCTGATATTTTGGTAAAAGAGCCTGACATGCAGCTTAACATCGCCGCTATTTTGCTTGGAAAATCAAAAAATAGCGATAAGCGTGGATTTGCCATGGTTAAAATAGATAATTATTACTATGAAATAAATAAAAGTCTTTTAAACAATAAAAAATACTACGATGCATTTATATTTCTTTTAAATAATAATTATATAAGGGAATATTATGATGGAACTAACGAAAGATATGTTAAGGTTATTATGAATAAGCAGATAATAGAAAAGCTTGCAACTAATAAGGCTTATGTTGTAAAGGTTAAGACTAAAAAGGGTTATTCAAATACTGTTAGGTTTAGAGCCGTTTCAGCAGTTAAGAAAGGAGCATAATCATGATTTTAAAGGCTATAATACTTGGCATAATAGAAGGTCTTACAGAATTTTTACCTATCTCCTCAACAGGCCACCTTATAATAGCTAACAAGTATATAAATTTTACAGGCGAATTTGCCAATGTATTTGATGTTGTGATTCAAGTTGGGGCAATACTTGCAGTTATATTTTATTTTTGGAATAAAATTTTTCCAAGATTCGATGACAAAAAACAATCTAAAAGGGTATATTCCCTTTGGTTTAAGGTTGTAGTTGGATTTTTGCCTGCTGCAGCATTAGGATTTTTGTTTGAGGAAAAGATCGATCAATATTTATTTAACCCAACATCTGTTGCCCTTGCCTTAATATTTGGTGCAGTTCTTCTTATAATCGCAGAAAATAGGCTAAAAAGGGTTAGAATAAATGATACGGATAAATTAGGCTATACCGATGCTGCACTTGTTGGATTGTTTCAGTGTCTTGCCCTATGGCCGGGGATGTCAAGGTCAGCTTCAACTATAATAGGGGGACTACTTATAGGCTTATCCCGTGAGGTTTCAGCAGAGTTTTCCTTCTTCCTTGCAATTCCAACCCTTGTTGGAGCCTCGGTTTTAAAGCTTTTAAAATCAAGTCTTGCATTTAGCTCAATAGAATGGATAACTCTTTTTGTAGGAACATTTGTATCGTTTATTGTAGCATTACTTGTAATAAAGCTTTTTATGGGATATATAAAGAAAAAGGATTTAAAGCCCTTTGCTTATTATAGAATTATCCTTGCGGCAATAGTGCTTGTTATTGAACTTTTATAGCACCATCTGGTGCTATTTTTTATGAAATATGATATAAATCACATCAAAGGTTACAAAACTAGTGTATAATCAATTTAGAATTTGAAGGGAGGTTTTAATATGATTAGAAAAATTGTTCATATAGACGAAGAAAAGTGCAACGGATGTGGACTTTGCATTCCAAACTGTGCCGAGGGAGCACTACAGATTATTGATGGAAAGGCAAAGCTTGTTAAGGATAGTTTTTGCGATGGACTTGGAGCATGCCTTGGCCACTGTCCACAGGGGGCTATTACAATAATCGAAAGGGAAGCAGACGATTTTGATGAAAAGGCTGTTGAAGAGCACCTTAAAAATATGGAAAAAGAATTAAATAAGGAAAGTCATACGCACTATGCTCATCACCATGTTGGAATGTGCCCCGGAAGCATGATGAGGCAGATGAATAGGGAAGACAAGACTGAAAATGTAAAGGTTACATCAAAGCTAAGACAATGGCCAGTTCAGCTTGCCCTTGTTTCACCATCAGCACCATATCTATATAGATCTGACCTTTTAATTGCTGCAGACTGCACAGCTTATGCCTATGGCAATTTCCACAACGATTTTATTAAGGATAAAACTGTTGTTGTTGGATGCCCAAAGCTTGATGATAATGACTATTATACAGAAAAGTTAACAGAGATTATTAAAAATAACGACTTAGAATCAATAACAGTTGTAAAGATGGAGGTTCCATGCTGCAGCGGTATATCTATGGCTGCAAAGGTGGCAAGGGACAGAGCAAAAGTTAACATTCCTATAAAGGTAGTTACAATCGGTATAGATGGCGATATTCTTTCAAGGGAATATATTTAACTTTACAAATACCCCTAAGAGGGGTATAATTTTTTTGTTTAAAGAAGGATTTGTGCCACAAAATGGAAATGTCAAAATGTCAAAAAGTCAAGTGGCAGGCACTTAGGAGGGATATTATGAATTTGGTTCAACTAATTTCCGTTGTAGTATTTTTAGTTACCTTTATCCTTATCGTTACAGAAAAGGTAAACAGGACGGTTGCGGCTATGATTGGAGCAATGGTTCTTCTTATAATTAGAATCATAGATCAAGGCAATGCAACTGAATTTATAGATTACACTACCGTTGGAGTTTTGGTTGGAATGATGATTGTAGTTGCAATAATAAAAAGAACAGGGCTTTTTCAATATCTTGCAATAAAGGCTGCCAAAATGGTTAAGGGGGATCCGATGAAGATAATAATCCTTTTTGGTATAATGACGGCAGTCCTTTCAGCTTTTTTGGATAATGTAACAACTATACTTCTTATGATACCTGTAACATTAGTTATATCAAAGCTTTTAAAGCTAAGCCCTATCCCCTTTATTATGTCGGAGGTTTTGGCCTCAAATATAGGAGGAACTGCAACCTTAATAGGTGACCCTCCAAACATAATGATAGGTTCTGAAGCAGGACTTGGATTTTTAGATTTTATTATAAACTTAACACCACCTATAATAGTTATTTTATTAGTGAGCGTATATATAGTTAGAGCAATTTTTAAAAAAGAACTTCATGTTGAAGAGGAACTTAAAAGATATATAATGGAATTAGATGAGAAAACTGCCATTGTAGATAAAAATCTTCTTATAAAGAGCCTTGCTGTGTTATTCCTTATAATACTTGGATTTTTCCTCCATGAACATTTGGGGTATGAGTCCTCAACAGTTGCCCTTGCAGGGGCTACAGTTCTTCTTCTAATAAGTGGCATTGAAATTGACGAAATTTTAGTTGAGGTTGAATGGCCAACTATATTTTTCTTTATATCATTATTTATAATAGTTGGAACCCTTGAGAAGGTTGGAGTAATTTCAATGCTTGCAAAGCTGGTAGTCAGCTTAACAAAGGGCAATTTAGTTTTTACAGGACTTGTAATCCTTTGGGCTTCAGCAATTCTTTCAGCCTTTCTTGACAACATACCCTTTGTTGCCACTATGATTCCCCTTATAAAGGGTCTTGGGACTATTGGAGGAATGAATATAGCACCCCTTTGGTGGGCCCTTTCCCTTGGAGCATGCCTTGGAGGAAATGGAACTTTAATTGGTGCTTCCGCTAATGTTGTTACAGTAGGAATCATGGAAAAGGAAGGGTATAAAATTACGTTTAAGGATTTTACTAAAATAGGATTTCCGCTTATGGTTATTTCAATAATAATATCAACTATATATTTACTTTTATTTCAATTAAGATAGAAAAGAGGGTGTGGGTATGAAGGAGATTAATGTTAAAGAAACAATGCATGAGATGCTATTAAGGCAAATGGGGGCAGATGTTATTTGCTTTATTGGGAAGCAGTGTTTTGTAAAATTTAATATTGAAGGTTATGAAATAAGCTATGCATATAACATAAATGCAAAGGAAAAATATTTTCTTCAAAGGGTAAAGCCTTATCCTATGATTGCCGGCGTTTTTGAAGATCTTAAGGATGTTGTTGAGATGATTGAGATAGACCTTGAACAGTTTAAAAACGTTATAAAAAGCGGAAAGTTTGAAAAGTTTTTAGAGCTTAACAAAAAGATTTTAGAAACGGCAAGAAACCTTGAAGATTTATTTTTCTACTATATTGTAGATGAAAATATGTTTGATGATATAGACCATTGTGTCCAATCAGTAAAAGACAGGATAAAAAGCAGTGCAACGGAGGATAAAAGGGTATTTTTCAAAAAAGATCCAGAAACTTTATAAAGGTATAGGATTTTCCTATACTTTTTTTGTTTATTAGGAGTATAATTATATTAAACAGATTAAAAGGGTGATAATATGAAAAGGATAGAAGATATTTTAAGGGATTTTAACAAATTAATGGAGGATTTTAATAGATTAGATGATAGTGAGCTTTTAAATAAAATTAAAAATCTTTCAAAGGAGGCAGAGGATAACGCCCTTTTTGAGGTTCATAAGGCCCTTTTAAATCTACTTCATGATTTTGACACGGACAAGGCTAATATAGTTATTAAAGAATGCATAGATATTATTCAAAAGTATTTTTTAAGGGAGGATGAATTTTTAATAATTACAGATGATGAGACTTCTTTTGGCAATCTTATAAGAACCCTTAAGCTAGAAGGCTTTAAGGTTTCAGTTAAAGCTTATGATTTCGATGTCATTGAATATATTTATTCTAGAAGGCCGGATGTTATTTTAATTGACAACGATTTAAAAAACCATGGGGTTATTACTTTAAATATATTAAGCGATGAAGAAATTCTAAAGAAGATGCCTGTAATTGTCTTTGGTGGGGAATCCTATGAGGAGAAAATACAAGCATTATCTTTAGGTGCAGTTGACTATATAGAGAAAAATTTTGATATAAATGAGGTGGTTTTAAAGCTTAAAAATATATATAGGCTTTCAAACACTTATATTAAAAACAATATCTATGATGTTTTTACTGGAGTATATTCAAGATATCATGGGGATATAATTTCAAAAAAGGAGTTCCAAAGGGTTAAGAATGCAGGAGATACATTTTTATTCATGCTCCTTGATTTTGACAATATGGCTAAAATAAACTTATCCTTAGGGAAAAGTAAAGGAAATGACATTCTAAAGGAAAGCGTCGATATTTTTAAAAAGCTTGTAGCAAATAGTGATATAATCTACAGGGTTCATGGTGATTCCTTTGCCTTTATGTTTTTCAATAAATCCCTTTTAGAAGTTCTAATGCTTGCCGATAAAATGCAGAGGGAGATTAAAAAGCTTGGAGATAAATATGGAGAAAACCTAACCTTTTCAGCTGGCGTTGCGGAGTTTAGAAAGGACATGGAGGATATCGATGAGCTTATAAACCTTGCAGAAAAGGCGCTTATACGGGCAAAACAGGAGGGCGGCTCTAAAATATTAACATCAAAGCAAATAGCAGAATATAATAAGAAAAGATTATTAATTGTTGATGATGATAGGATAATTTTATCTATATTGAGTAAAAGATATAAAAACAAGGGCTATGATTGCTTAACGGCCCAAAATGGCGAGGAGGCACTTAAAGTTTTTAATGACAATAAGGATATAGACCTTATAATTTCCGATTTTTATATGCCGGGAATGAATGGAGATGAATTTGTTAAGGAGATTAGAAAACTAAATAAAAACGTAAAGATTATAGTTTTATCTGGACACAAGTCAGAGTCACATGTTCAAAGGGCTTTAAATGCAGGTGCGGATGAATATGTTACTAAACCTTTTTCCCCTGTTGAACTTGATATTAGAATAAAAAAATTAATAGGTTAGTGGTGATAGTGTGGAAAGATTTGTTGTTTTATCGATACTCATTTTTACTCTTTTTATATTGATTCTTTATTCCTATTTACTTTTTGAGAAAACAATAGAATTGATAAAGTATAGGATTAGGCAGAAAAATGAAGGTATAGTTTTTGAATTTGTGGACAATTTAGTTTTAAATCTTGAAGAGGACAATGTAACTGACAGGCAAATTGATGAAGTCAAAAAAATTATAGTAGACAAGATAAAGCTTGACCTATTTGAGGAAAGAATAATTTATTACTTTAATATTTATAAAGGGGATATTATAAAAAAGCTTACAAAGCTTATGGAGGACGCAGGAATTGTAGATATAGAAGTTCAAAACTTAAAATCTAAAAATATATATAAAGTTTCACTAACCTTGAAAAAACTTGGGGAGTTTAGAAGTAAAAAGGCAGTAGAAGGCATTTTAGAAGCTTTAAAAATAAAAGCAACTGATGTTAAATATAATGCTCTTTTAGCCCTTTCTAAAATTGGTGATGAAAAGGCATTTATAAAGGCATTTGAAGGACTTGAGGGAAATATTTTATTATCCGAAAGAAGCTTAATTGAGATAATCGATGATTTTGAAGGAGACAAGCACTATATTTATAAAGAAATGTTCAACTCAAAGGATAATTATCTTTCATCGATTTTTATAAAATCCGCTTCAAACTTTATGGACATCTCTTTAAATGAAATTGCAGTAAAGTTTTTAAAAGAGGATAATAAGGAAAAAAAGATTGCAGCGATAAAACTTATTGGAAATACTGCAGATGTTAGATTTGTCGATGATATAATAAAATGCCTTAGGGATGAAAATTGGGAGGTTAGGGCAGTTGCTGCAAAGGTTTTGGAAAGATTCTCTGATGAAAGGGCGGTAATGCCGCTAGTTAAGGCACTTTCTGACAAGGTGTGGTTTGTAAGGTATAACGCTGCAATATCCCTTATTAAAATACCTGGTGGAATTGATGCTATAGATGATGTTATGAAGGGTGAAGATAGATTTGCAAAGGACATAATAATTTACGCGGCACAAAACATCAAGGAGGATGGTAGCTATGAAGGAGAAAAAGTATCAAGCATCTTAGAAAAATATAAAGGGTGATGATAATGCTAAGGGAAATAATTTTAAAGTTTAATATTTTTATCATATATTATGTTATCACAATTAATTTTGTTTATTTTCTTCAACTAGTTCTTTCAGCAATTAGCTTATATAAATATATAAGGAAAATAAAATATTCAGATTATCAAAACTATACAACCTCCTCCAACATGATTCCAATTTCGATATTAGTTCCTGCCTATAATGAGGAGGAGACAATTGTAGATAACGTCAAAAGCCTTTTATATCTTAACTATCCAGAATTTGAGATAATTGTTATTAATGATGGTTCAAAGGATGATACTTTGACAAAACTTATAAATTCCTTTGAATTGAAACTAATCGAGCAGCCTATAAGAACTATTTTAAAAACACAAAAGATAAGAGGTGTATATAGAAATTTAGATATTCCTAATCTTGTTGTTATAGATAAAGAAAACGGCGGAAAGGCGGATGCTCTAAATGCAGGGATAAATGTTTCAAGATATCCTGTATTTGCTTCAATAGATGCAGATTCTGTCCTTGAGACTGACTCCTTAGTTAGGGTTATTATGCCATTTATAGAGGATAGGGAAACCATTGCTGTTGGTGGAATAGTTAGAATTGCCAATGGCTCTAAGATAAGAAGGGGGCTTATAGAAAAAGTTGATCTTCCAAAGAGTAAGCTTGCATTATTTCAAATAATTGAATATTTAAGGGCCTTTTTAACCGGTAGGATGGGCTGGGATGCTCTAAATTCCCTCCTTATAGTTTCTGGAGCCTTTGGTGCCTTTAGAAAGGATGTAGCAGTTGAGGTTGGTGGATATACAAATGGAACCATTGGAGAGGATATGGAAATTATCGTAAGGCTCCATAAGCTTATGAGAAAACAAAAAAGAAAATATAAGATTAAATTTATTCCGGATCCTGTTTGCTGGACTCAGGCACCTGAAAACTTTAAGGACCTTAAAAGCCAAAGAAGAAGATGGCAGATTGGTCTTATGGATTCTTTATTTAGACATAAGGAGATGTTTTTAAATCCTCAGTATGGAATGATAGGCCTTTACGCTTATCCTTACTTTTTCTTCTTTGAAATGTTAGGTCCTATAATTGAGGTTATTGGATATATATTAGTTCCACTTTCGTATATTTTTGGAATTTTGAATGTCAAATATTTTATTTTATTCTTTGCTGCAGCTGTTCTTTATGGAATACTTTTATCAGTTGGTGCAATACTTCTTGAGGAATACACCTTTAATAGATATCCTTATCTAAGCCAGGTTTTTAAACTTACCTTGTATGCTATATTAGAAAATTTTGGTTACAGGCAGCTAACAAGCATATATAGATTTGAAGGAATATTTAAGTTTAGCAGATTAAAGCATAATTGGGGTAAAATAAAAAGAACTAGCTTTACAAAATCCGCATAAAAAGAAAACCTCTACGCAAAATAAGCGTGGAGGTGATTTTTTTGAAAAGGATTTTTAAGATTGCAAGTGCCCTACTGATAATTTTGCTTTCTTTAAATCCTGCCGTCTTTGCAAATGAAAAAGCCCAGCAGGATACAAGAGCCTTTGAAAAGGAAGTTATAAGGCTTGTTAATGTTGAAAGGACTAAAGTAGGCTTAAAGCCTTTAAGTGAAAATCTTCAGCTAAGCAAAGTTGCAAGGATAAAATCCCAGGATATGATAAACAAAAAATATTTTTCCCATTATTCCCCAACCTATGGTTCACCCTTTGAAATGATGAAAAAGTTTGGAATAAGGTTTACTGCTGCAGGTGAAAATATAGCGATGGGGCAGAAAACTCCAAGGGAGGTTATGAATGCCTGGATGAATTCTCCAGGACACAGAAGAAACATACTAAACCCTAACTTTAAGCAAATTGGAGTTGGAGTTGCTAAGGATGCAAGTGGAAGGCTTTACTGGACGCAGATGTTTATAAGACCATAAGCTGCTATCGAAGGATAGCGGCTTTTTGTATAAATTTGCCGTAATTTGCTTACAAATTTTAGAAGGAAAATGAAGATTTTAGTAGAATTATAGATATTGACATGTTTAATAGGGGTGGGGGATATGTTCAATTTGAATATTGACGAACTTTTAGATGCGATGGAACATATATTCTTCTTTATAGATAATTATTGGAATGTTAATTTTGTTTCACGAAATATAAAAAAGATTTTAGGTTATAGTTCTACAGATGTTTTGGGAAATAATATAGCTGACTATATATTTAAATATGACTTGAGAAAGGCTTTTTCTGAAACAATGTATTCTATTCAAACCCGTGAGAGCAAAAAGGTAGAGTGTAGGGTGATGAATAAAAAAGGAAATTTTGTTTGGATGGAGGCGATTTTTAAGCCTTTGTTTGATCAAGAGGGAAACTTAAGTGGGTTATATGGTGTTTTGAGGGATATAGAAGATAAAAAGACAGTAATAAAAGAAAAGGAAAAAAATATAGAAAAATTTAAAACAATCATTGAATCGACAAAGGGTGGAATATGTGTTCATGATGATAACAATATTTTAGAGATGAATGGTTTATTTAAAAAAATGTTTGGAATTGAGGATGAAAAATGTGCTGTAGAAAAAATATTAGACTTTGTAAGCAACAATTTAAAAAAACCTGAGATTTTTTTAAATAGATTAGACTCGCTTTTAAAAAGCAAAGGTATAAGAAATGGCAGGGTTGAAACCAAGGATGGGAAAGTTTATGAATATTATACAAAGATGATTCATAAAAACAAACAAGTTTACGGTAGAATATGGCATATATTTGATGTAACTGCACAAGTAAAATATGAAGAACAGCTAAAGAAAAAGGAGGAGCAATATAGAAAGTTTTTTGAGCTTATGCCTGACCCGATAATCGTTCATAAAAACGGATTGATATTGTATGCAAATAAGGCAGCAAAGGAAATAGTTAAATGTGAAAATCTCGTAGGCCGATCAATGTATGATTTTTTGCATGAAGATTTTAAGAAAATTGTAATGGAAAGGGTAAAGGAAACCTATGAGAAGTGTATTACACTACCTTGGCTTGAAGAAAAGTTAATAGATGTTGATGGGAATATAATCGATGTCGAGGTTGCAGCAACACCTGTTGATCTGGAAGGGGAGGTTGTATCCTTAGTTGTAGTAAGGGATCTAAGGCAGAAGAAGGAGCTTGAAAGAAACAGGATGATGCTTAACGAGGCTATGGAACTTGAAAGGCTAAGAAGCGAGTTTTTTGCAAATATATCCCATGAACTAAGGACACCCCTTAATGTAATACTAGGTGCCATTCAGCTTATGCAAGTTTATATAAAAAATGAGGATATTAAAACTCAGGAGAATTTATCAAGGTATATAAAGATGATGAAACAGAACTGTTTTAGACTTTTGCGTCTTGTAAATAACCTAATAGATATTACTAAAATAGATTCGGGCTATTTTGAAATTCATCCTCAAAATATTGATATAATTAAGTTAATTGAAAATATTGTTTTATCGGTTAAAGATTATGTTGAAAGGTTTGGACTAAACATCTATTTTAACACAGATATTAAAGAAAGGATAATAGGAGTGGATCCTGATAAAATAGAAAGGATACTGCTAAATCTTATTTCAAATGCTATTAAATTTACAGATGAAGGCGGCAGTATATTTGTAAAAATAAGCAATAGTCAGGATTATATTAAAATATCAGTTAAAGATACAGGGATTGGAATTCCCAAGGAAAAGTTAGATATTATTTTTGATAGGTTTAGGCAGGTAGATAAATCTTTAAGCAGAAACCACGAGGGTAGTGGAATAGGCCTTTCTCTTGTTAAAGCTTTGGTCGAGATGCATGATGGTGAAATTGCTGTAACAAGTGAGGAGGGAGAAGGAAGCGAGTTTACTATAATACTTCCTGCAAAGCTAGCCTATGCAGACGATAAAATTTATATAGAGAAAAATATGAATAATAATTATGTTGAAAGGATAAATATAGAGTTTTCAGATATTTATTCATGATTGTAACCAAAATCCTCCCGATGCATATTATAAAAATATGCGGGGGGATTTTTTATGATATATGCAGTAATATTATCCGGTGGATTAGGGCTTAGATTTTGGCCAAAATCAAGGAAAAATTTACCCAAACAGTTTTTAAAGGTCCTTGGCGAAAAGACGATGATAGAAAATACCGTTGAAAGGATCTCCAACATAATCCCTAACGACAGGATATGCATTGTTACAAATAATATTTATGTTGAAAAGATAAATGAAATTTTAAAGATTAAAAGCTCAAATATATTTAAAGAACCCTTAAACAAAGAAACGGCATCCTGCATAGGCCTTGCTGCCATAAAACTTTTAAAAAGGGACTTTGAGGCTACAATGGTTGTTTTACCTTCCGACCACGTCATTGAAGGGCAGGAGGAATTTGAAAGGGCAATTGTAAAGGCAATAGATGTTGCACAGGATGGAGACTTTCTTGTAACCTTTGGAATAAACCCAACAAGGCCTGAATCCGGCTATGGATATATTGAAGTTGGCGATACAATAGAGGAGGGAGTTTACAAGGTAAAGCGATTTATAGAAAAGCCAAACGTTGATGTTGCAGCATCTTTAATTGAAAAGGGAAATTTCTTGTGGAATAGCGGTATGTTCGTATGGCGTGCAGACCCACGACTTACCAAAGTGCGATTAAAAAGATACTTGTTTATTTATTTTTCCATTATGGTAAAATTATATAAAAGGTATTTGATTTGTAGAATTGTTTTGAAGGGTGATGAATATGAAAAATGTTGCAAAGATTCAAAACCCATATTCCTATAAGGATTACTTACAATGGGATGAAAAGCATAGATATGAATTGATTGAAGGAGTGCCTTATTTTTTAGCATCCCCATCCGTTCTCCATCAAAGGGTGGTGGGTAATATATACTTTGCCCTTAAAAATTTAATAAAGGAATGCAGTGTTTTTGTTTCACCTTTAGATGTTTTATTTGTAGAAGATAACGAATCGGCTATGGATTCTAAAAACGTAGTGCAGCCAGATGTTTTTGTTTTTTGCGATGAAAGTAAGATAAAAGAAAAATACTGCATTGGTGCTCCTGATATTATTGTAGAAGTTGTTTCTCCTTCAACTGCAAGCAAAGATGCCATAGAAAAATTTAATCTTTATGAAAGGTTTAAGGTTAAGGAATACTGGATGGTAAGACCAGAGGAAAAGACGGTAACGATTTTCAGATTAGAAAACGGTAGATACGGAAGGCCAGATGTATATGATGAAAATGGAGAAATAATTCTGCTATTTGAAAATAGGCAAATTAAAGTTAGGGATATATTTGGATAAGTGGTAATAAGTAATTATGGAGGTGAAAAAGATGAATTTAGTAAAATTAAAAATAGATGTTCCTGAAACATTATTAAGTTATGTTGACGTCAATGATGCTGAATATAAGAAGAAAATTCGTGAATTAATTGTTTATGAATTAGTTAAAGAGAATAAAATATCCTTTGGGAAAGCAGCAGAAATGCTTGGAATAACAAAAATTCAGTTTATGACTGACCTAGGCAAAATGGGTATACCTTATTTTGATTTAGAGAAAGATGAAATAATTTCTGACATAAAAAATATAGATGCTGCTTTGGAGGAAAAGGAAAATGATTGTGGTTTCTAATACAACCCCTATTTTATCTTTACTAAAAATAGATAAATTGGATTTAATAAAACAGATTGTTAATGGATGAAAGAAAAGGAAGGAAGATTGCTAAGTCTTTAGACATTAGGATATCTGGAACATTAGGAGTTTTATTAAAAGCTAAAGAATTAAATTATGTGAATAGTATAAAACCATTATTAGATAAATTAATCGAAAATAATATTCGTATAAGCCCTCAGTTATATAAAGAAATATTATTTATCGCTAAAGAAATATAAAATTTTGTCTTGAAATTGCTTTATAATTTGTTAATAAGTATTTTGGAGTGACGTTTATGATTCAAAATAACCTACAAGAGGTAGAAAATATTCTTAAAGAGAATATCGACAAATTGCTTTCCAAGTTTGACATAAAACTTATATACGTTTTTGGCTCCTATGCAAAGGGAAGTAATAGAAAAGGTAGCGACCTTGATATTGCTGTTTTAATGGGGGAATTTTCTTCCCTTGATAAATTAAACTTGATTGGAGAGCTTATGGACATTTTTAAAAGGGACGATATCGACCTTGTTATATTAAACGATGCAAACGAGGTTTTGAAGTTCCAGGTAATAAAATACGGTAAAAATGTCTATAAGATAAGTGAAGATGAAAGGGTATTATTTGAAGCAAGGGCTATGGACGAATATATGGATATGGAATTTTTCAGAAGAAGGCAGAAGGAAATAATGGACATGGTTTTTAATGAAAAATGGGGTGATTTAAGTGACAAGAAATATAGTTGATTTGATTAATTTTAAAATTAGAGAGCTGCAGAAAAATTTATTGCACTTAAAGCAGGTATCCTTTGAGGTTAACAAAGAAAACCTTAAGGAAGACATCATAAGATATTGGGGTATCGAAAGGGGAATACACATCTGTGTAGAGTGCGTTCTTGATATTGCAAACATAATAATATCTTCTTTAGGCTTAGAAAGGCCAGACAGTTACAGGGAAACAATACTTACTTTATATAGAAAAGGCGTTATTCCAGAAGAGTTTGCAAAACAAATTGTAGGGATGGCCTCCTTTAGAAATATACTTGTTCACGACTATACAAGGGTGGATGAAGATATCATCCTTGATATATTAAAAAACAGGCTAGAGGATTTTGTACAGTTTGCACAGTATATTACAAAATGGCTTGAGGAAAATCACTAAGGCAGGTTAATCACCTGCCTCTTTGTATCTAATATCGATTGTCCCGCTATCCCCATTCCAATAAATAGTGTCTATTATATCCCTAAGGAGCATTTTCTTTTCTTCAAAGGTTGTATTTTCAAGGAGGGTTTCAAACCTTTCTATAGACTTTACAAACTCATCGATTTTCCTTTTTCTTGTAACTTCAAGCTCATGTGTATCTTTAAGTTCTTGAAGTTTTTTCTTTAAGTTTAAGTTTTCCTTTGAAAGAGTATCTATCTTTTGCAGAATAACCTTGGATAAATTAGAATCCTCAGTTAAAGAAAGGGTATTTGTAAGGTTGTCGATGGATTTTTCATTTAGCTTTATTTTGCTGTTTATACTTTCTATTTCTTCATTTAAGGATTTAGATGAAAGATTCTCCTTATACTTTAAAAGCTCATCCATAAGCTTTTTCTTATCAAGGCAAAGACCCTTTAAAGTTTCAATTACAGCTTCTTCAATATCCTCTCCCTTGGCATTTTTGTTATCGCATCTTGTCTTGCCTGAATTAAGCTTTAATACGCAGGTATAGTAGTAGGGCCTTTCATTAGTCTTTTTATTAAGCGCCCCATAGGTAACCTTCATGACGCTGCTGCACTTTGCACACCTTAAAAGACTAGATAAAAGTCC
>JAOAEI010000041.1 GCA_026416875.1 Caloramator sp. | reverse complement strand
ATTTTTATATTGATTTTTGGATATATTAAAGGAGTGAACCTCTTTGATGAATTTGTTTTAGGAGTAAAGGATGGTTTTTTGACAGTTTATAAAATTGCCCCCTATCTTTTAACTATGCTGTTTGCAATAGATATTTTTAGAAGTTCTTCAGCATTGAATTTTTTTGTTGATATTTTAGAACCTGTTGCAAATTTTTTAAATATCCCAAAGGGCATTTTACCTATGTTTCTTATAAAGCCCCTTTCAGGCAGCGGTTCCATTGCAGTTTTAACGGATATTTGTAGGACATATGGTGTAAATTCGTTGGAGGCCGATATTGCTTCGGTTATGATGGGTTCAACAGAGACCATATTTTATACACTGAGCTTATATTTTGGTGTGGTTGAAATTAAAAGAGTAAGGCATACGCTTATTGTAAGTCTTTTTATTCATTTTATAAGCACCTTAATTGCAGTTTGGATAATTCGATAATGTGAAGAAGTTTTTGTTTCAAAAAAGTAAAATTTGGTATAAAATAGTGATGAGTCTACATAAGAGGGTGATAGGATGAGGGATTTGACAAAGGGAGATGAAGGTAAACACATACTTTTATTTGCAATTCCAATGCTTCTTGGGAATTTATTTCAAGCCCTTTACAATACGGTAGATAGCATATGGGTTGGGCAGATCGTAGGGAGCAATGGACTTGCGGCAGTCGCTGTAAGTTTCCCAATAATATTTATGCTGATATCTTTAGTTATGGGGCTTACTATGGGAGTTACCATAATTATCTCCCAATATTACGGGGCAAAGGATATGGAAAATGTAAAAAGGACGATCGACAATACCATTATGATGCTTTTAGTTGCGTCGATTGTTACTACAATTGTAGGGCTTTTATTGTCTAAAAAGATATTGATTTTAATAGATACCCCAGATGTGATACTGCATCAGGCGACAGTTTACCTTAATATTATGTTTATTGGTATGCTATTTATGTATGGCTACAATGGACTTAGCGCGATATTAAGGGGTATGGGGGATTCTAAAACTCCCTTATACTTTTTAATCGTTGCGACGGTTGCTAATATCATTCTTGATCCAATATTTATATATGTTTTAAAACTTGGTGTTGCAGGGGCTGCCTATGCGACGGTTATTTCTCAAGGCATATCTTTTGTAATGGGCTTTGTTTATTTATACAGAAGGTATGATATATTTAGGGTAAAATTTAAGGATTTAAAATTTGATAATGATATTATGAGGCTTATATTTAAAATAGGCTTTCCAATGGCAATTCAGCAGACTTTGGTTTCCGTTGCGGGGGTATTTTTAAATGCAATTATAAATAGATTTGGCGCCGATGCTATGGCTGCCTTTGGTGCAGCATCAAGGGTTG
Source organism: Caloramator sp. (assembly GCA_026416875.1). Lineage (GTDB taxonomy): Bacteria > Bacillota > Clostridia > Clostridiales > Caloramatoraceae > Caloramator. The sequence continues at coordinate 13,972 of JAOAEI010000041.1, read as the reverse complement.
AATCCTTTATATTTATGCCCACGATGAGCATTTCAATGTCGGTATCCTCCTTTACTGGGCAAAATTTAGGTGCTGGAAAGATAGACAGAGTAAAGAGGGGATTTAAAGCTGCGATGCTTATGGGAGTTGTGTTATCCATTTTTACTTTGTTTATTACTCAGGTAATTCCAAAATACTTAATTCTTTTGTTTACGAGCAATAAAACCGTTGTAGAATTAGGTGTTCAGTATCTTAAAATTTTAGGGTTTTTCTATTGTGCCTTTACTTTTATGTTTGTTTCCAACGGAGTTGTAAGGGGCTCAGGAGACACATTAGTTGCTATGGTTATAACCCTTGTGGCGCTTTGGTTTGTAAGGATTCCCCTTGCAAATATATTGTCAAGAAGGATAGGCCTTGCTGGCGTTTGGTATGCAATAGGAATTGGATTTTTGGTTGGAATGACCTTGAGCCTCTCCTACTACTTTAGCGGAAGGTGGAAAAATAAAGCTATAGTTAAGCCTTCATTAGAGGAAATATAAAGGGGCAAATTGGGAAAAATAATAACGGTGATGTTATGAAATTTGCCGTTATTTTTTCTCGATTTGCCTCCTTTGTTATTGATTATATTTTATATGGACTTATTTATTATTTTCTTTTAAAGCTTGGGGTTGCGGGATTTGTCCTTGCAAATTTAATATTTTTTGCGTATAGGGTTTTAAGCAGCACATTTTTCGATGGGACTATAGGGATGAGGCTTTTAAGGCTTAAGATATATAATAATAGTTTTAAAAACATTATTAAAAGGGAAATTTTTAGAATAGCCTCGGCCTTTTACTATATAGGATATCTTTATGCCTTTTTAGATAAAGAAGGAAGATGTTTTCATGATATTGCATCGGGAACCTATGTAGGATATGAAAAAAGGGAGCTTGAAAAGGGAAGGGGGATTATCCTAATTTATGTTTTATTTTTTATAGCTTTTTTAAAGTATTCCTCTTCCTTTTTGTTAAACGAGGTTGGGCTTATTGGACTTAAAAAAATAGCATCTTCTGATGTTTACTATCAAAGCTTTGAAGGGGATAACCTTTTGAGTTTATCCTCCGATGAGCTTTATTTAAAAACTTTAGGAAGAAAATACACAGCAGTAGTTGATATTGCAGGGCAAAAGGTGATTTTAAGGATTTCAAACAAGTTAAGTTACAGCGAGATTTATAGATTGAACTTTAATGGGAACAGGCTGATCGGCGAGTTTTTGTATAGAATAAATCTGCCGCTGCAATATATAAGCAGCGTAAACTTTAGAGGAAGGCAGGAGCTTTTAGGGGTATCACCAAAGGGAGATATTGTGCTTATAGATGAAAAGGGAAAAGTTGTTGCAAAAAACAGGCTGACTAACTTTGACGTCTTTATGCTAAAATGCGGAGACCTTGATGGGGATAGTTTTGACGAGGCGGTTTTATTAGATAGAAACGGAAATGTAGAGGTTTTTAAATATGATGATGGGATTAAACTTATTTATAGCGGAAAGGTTGGGGAGGATATAATCCCACAGTGCTTTTGCATTGATAAAGGAATTTATCTAGTTACAAAGGCTAACGATAGGAATTTAGTTTATCATTATACCTTTGAAGGAGGAAGGTTTAAGTTTCAGTTTAAAAAGGATTTAAAGAAAAATGGAATAAATAATATTTTTAAATATAACGATGGTTTTTTAGTATCCAGCATATATAGAAACAACATGACCCTAAGAATAGGGAGGATTCAAAAGCTGGAGTTTTATGATAAAAATCTAAAGAGAATATACAACTTTGGAAACAGAAGGGCAAGGCTCTATGCCTTTTATGTCAGAAACGTCGAGGACGTTGGGGACGGTTCATTAGAAATTGTTTTAAAGGCCGTCGGCAGCAGCGATGTATACGGTCAGGGCTACATCGTTGAAATTTATAAACCAACAAAGCTTGGACTTTTTATAAACAGGATTTTGACTATGATGGAGTAGTTTATATTTTTTATAGGAAGTGGTATTATTAGCATAAGGGGGAAGAGATTATGATAAAGTTTAAAAAGGTTGATTTTGATGTGGCATTGAAAAATATTCAAACTTTAAGCGATGTCTTTAAAAGATATGGGGATAATATTATAGTTGCATATTTATTCGGTTCGGTAAATAACGGAAATATAAACTCTCTTAGCGATATAGATATTGCGATATTATTTAAAGAAATGCCGAAGGAGGATATTATTAAGCTAGAGTTTGAAGTATTGGACGATATTTCAAAACATCTAAAAACAGAAGAAATAGATTTAGTAAATTTAAACTTTGCACCTTTGTCTGTAAGATATGGAGTTATTAAGCATAAAAAGATATTATATTATTCTGATAAACAAAAGGTTGTTGATTTTGAGTTTGAAGTTATAAAAAATTACTTGGATTTTAAACCTATTAGGGACATGATTGATTATGAATTTGTAAAAAGGGGGAAAATACATGGATGAGAAACTATTAGCTCAGACAAGATTATTAAAAAGATATGTGGAGCTTTTAAAAGACATAGCTAAAAAAGAAAAGGATGAGTATTTAAAGGATGAGATATTGAGGGGAGCAGCAGAAAGATACCTTCAACTTGCTATTGAAACATGTATAAATATTGGAGCTAGAATAGTTTCATTAGAACAATTTAAAAAGGAGTTTAAATCCCCAGAGACTTATTCTGAAATATTTGAAATACTTTCTAAGCTTGGTTTTTTAGATGAAAACTTTGCAAAAAACTTAAAAAATATGGCCAAATTTCGAAATAAACTTGTTCATCTGTATTGGGAAATAGATGATGAATTTGTATTTTACATTTTACAATGTCATTTATCAGATATAGAAAGATTTTTACAATTTGCGATGAATTATATTTCAGAAAATTAGTTTTTTAAAAATTTATACTTGAATTATATATTAGGTTATTTTATAATTTTAATAGACACCCCCCTTGGGTGGGGAGAGAGGAGGATTATGATGCACAAAAGAGATGAAGCAGCAAAATATTTAAAAACTGCAAAGGGACAGATTGAAGGAATACTTAAAATGATAGATGAAGGCAGATACTGTGTAGATATTTCAACCCAAATAATAGCAGCCCAATCCCTTCTTAAAAAGGCTAATATGCTTATTTTAAAGGATCATTTAAACAACTGTGTAAAACTTGCCTTTATGCAGAATCAGGCTGAGGAGAAGATCGATGAGATAATAGATATAATGGAAAAACTACTTAAATAAAGGTGCCTGGCACCTAAATTTAAGATTTGGAGGTGTGGTATGGAAAAGGTTTTAAAAATAGGCGGGATGACCTGCGCTGCTTGTGCAAGGGCAGTTGAAAGGGCGTCAAGAAAGGTTGACGGAGTTTTAGAGGCAAACCTTAACTTTGCAGCTGAAAAGCTCTATGTAAAATACGATGAGAATAAAACATCAATTGAAGAAATTATAAAGGCGATAGAAAAGGCAGGATATTCTGCAGAGGAAGAAAAGGAGTTTAAAGATATAAGAATCGGAATCGGTGGTATGACGTGTGCCTCCTGTGCAAAGGCGATTGAGTTTTCCGTTAAAAAATTAAAGGGCGTTTTAAAGGCGGAGGTTAATTTTGCAGCCGAAAACCTTTATGTTGAATATGATCCTTCAAAGGTTAGGTTGTCTCAAATCAAGGAGGCAATAAAGAAGGCAGGCTATGAGCCTTTATCGGAAGAGGATAAAACTATTGATAAGGATCAGGAAAGAAAAGAAAGGGAGGCTAAAACTTTATTTAACAACTTCACAATATCAGCGATAGTTACGGTTCCCTTGCTTATAATCGCAATGGGGCATATGTTTGGGCTAAAGCTTCCTAATATAATAGAACCCCACGATTATCCTCTAAACTTTGCTCTAATTCAGCTTATTTTAGTCATCCCATCGATTTATGCAGGAAGAAGGTTTTATACTGTTGGTTTTAAAAGCCTAATAAAGGGTGCACCTAACATGGACAGCTTAATTGCGATAGGAACTTCGGCGGCTATTTTATATGGCATCTTTGCAACATATCAAATATATATATTAAACACTGAATATGCAAAGGATTTATACTTTGAATCAGCAGCGACTATAATTACCCTTATCCTCCTTGGCAAGTACCTTGAAGCAAAAACAAAGGGGAGAACAAGCGAAGCCATAAAGAAGCTTTTAGGCCTTCAACCAAAGACGGCAACAATACTTCAAGATGACAAGGAGATGATAATTCCAATTGAAGAGGTTGAAGTTGGCGATATAATCCTTGTAAAACCGGGGGAAAAGATTCCAGTAGATGGCGAGATAATAGAAGGTGAGAGCAGCGTCGATGAATCTATGCTAACCGGCGAGAGCGTTCCGGTTGATAAAAAGGCAGGGGATAAAGTCTTCGCAGCAACGATAAACAAAAACGGCTTTATAAAATTTAGGGCAACTAAGGTAGGAAAGGATACAGCCCTTTCTCAGATAATAAAGCTTGTTGAAGCAGCCCAAGGTTCAAAGGCTCCTATTGCAAGGATGGCGGATATAATCTCAGGGTATTTTGTCCCCGTTGTAATTGTAATTGCTATAATTTCCTTTATAGCATGGATGTTGGCGGGAAAGGGATTTATATTCTCGATGACCATATTTATTGCAGTCCTTGTAATTGCCTGCCCATGTGCCTTAGGCCTTGCAACACCAACGGCCATCATGGTAGGTTCCGGTAAAGGTGCAGAAAACGGGATACTTATAAAAACTGGGGAGGCCCTTGAAACCGCCCATAAGATTCAGACGATAGTCCTCGATAAAACAGGAACAATAACCGAAGGTAAACCAAAGCTTGTCGACGTATTTGCAATCGATGAGGATAAGGAATTTGTCCTTTCAATTGCAGCATCCTGCGAGAAGATGTCGGAACATCCAATTGCACAGGCAATCGCAAAGGAGGGGACGGTTCTTCAGAATGTTGAAGGCTTTACTGCAATTGCAGGACATGGCATAAAGGCCTTCATTGAAGGAAAGGAAGTTTTAATTGGGAATAAAAAGCTTATGGAGGAAAACAATATAGACCTATCAAAGGGGATTCAAAAGTTTGAAGAGTATGCAGAGGGCGGAAAAACTCCAATGTTTGTTGCCTTTGATAAAAGGTTGATTGGAGTTTTAGCAGTTGCAGACTCGCCAAAACAAAGCAGCAAAGAAGCAGTAAAAATGCTTCATGATTTAGGAATAGAAGTTGTTATGATAACCGGCGACAATAGAAAAACTGCAATGGCAATAGCAAAGGAAGTTGGTATAGATAAGGTCCTTGCCGAGGTACTTCCACAGGATAAGGCGAAGGAAGTTAAAAAGCTTCAGGAGGAAAAGAAGGTAGTTGCAATGGTAGGGGATGGAATAAACGATGCACCAGCCCTTGCTCAGGCGGATGTAGGTATTGCAATTGGCTCTGGAACAGACGTTGCAATTGAGTCTGCTGATATCGTTTTAATGAGGGATGATCTTTTAGATGTTGTAAAGGCGATAAGGTTAAGCAAGGCTACGATAAGAAACATAAAACAGAACTTATTCTGGGCATTTTTCTACAACGTAATTGGAATCCCAGTTGCTGCAGGGGTATTAACATTATTTGGAGGACCAAAACTAAACCCAATAATTGCAGCTGCGGCAATGAGCTTAAGCTCTGTTTCAGTAGTTACCAACGCCTTAAGGCTTAAAAGATTCAAATAAATATTAAGTGAAAGGTACTTATAGAAAGGAGGCGAAAAAATGAGAAAGAAGCTAAACATCGAAGGGATGACCTGCAACCACTGCGTTATGCATGTAAAAAATGCCCTTCTAGAGGCAGGGGTGAACGTTTTAGAAGTTAACCTCAACGGGAAATACGCCCTTGTTGAAGGGGAAAACCTTGACGATGCTAAGATGAAAGAAGCAATAGCTGATGCTGGATATGATGTTGTATCTATAGAAAACATATAATTTGAGCAGCCTAAGGCTGCTCAAATTACATAAAGGAGGGTTTTTATGAAGAAGGTATATGTTGGTTTAATATTAATTCTTACTTTAATTCTTTCATCCTGCAGTGCAACGGATGTCATTGGTAAAAATAGTAAAAAATCCTTTGATAAGATTTATGAAACAAGCATAAACAATATACTATTCGATTCAAATAAAAACAGATTTGTTTTTACGCTGCCATCTAATGAAAATTTTGAATGGAGTAAGGATTTTAAGGATAATAAGGAAGATATAGTTTTTGAAGTAGATGCAAAACCTTTTTTGGATGCTGGACTTAATGTTAATAATCTACCGGAGTATATAACCTATAAGGATAATAAATTGATTTTTAAGTTTGACCTTAGCGACAGCAGCATAAAGTATGATGAAAAGGATGGGGGAAAAACCTTCGAGGACATAATAGATAAGCATAGGGACTTATTAGGATATCATGAGGAGCTTGAGCATTTCGGTTTAAAATTAGCTGAAGGTTATAAAATAGAATGGGCAAAGGATATGGATACAAACGATAAGGATATAGTGTTTATACTAAACCCACAGGCCTTAAGGGAGCTTGGAGTTGATGTTGAAAAGGTCTCAGGATGGACATATACAAAAATGAAGGAAATGGATAAAGAAATAGAGCTTTTATTAAAGCCCTTTGATTTGAAATAACACCTGTTGACAACGCTCAGTATTTTGTATAAACTTGTGAATAAATAGCATAATATTAATAAAGCTGTGAAGGAAAGAGTAGCACGTGTAGCATTTAAAGAGAGCCGGGGTAGGTGAGAGCCGGTAATGTAAAGCGTGTGAAGATGGCTCTGGAGCTTGTATGCTGAAATTTAGTAGGCATACACGGTTTATCCGTTATCTTAAGGTCACTGACCTTATAAGGCCTAAGTCGTGAGGCTTAGGTGAATTAGGGTGGTAACGCGGCACCTCGCCCCTAAACGGGCGGGGTGTTTTTAGTTAAATTTGGAAATGTCAAAATGTCAAAAAGTCAAGTGCCAGGCACTCTTGAAAGGAGGTTAATTATGAAGGGGAAATACTATATAACAACACCTATCTATTACCCAAGCGACAGGCTCCATATTGGAAATACCTACACGACAGTCCTTGCGGATGCCCTTGCAAGGTTTAAAAGAATAACTGGATACGATGTGTTTTTCCTTACAGGAACCGATGAGCACGGTCAAAAGATTCAAAGGATTGCAGAGAAAAAAGGTGTAACTCCAAAGGAATATGTAGATAACATAGTAGCTTCAATTAAAGAATTATGGAAGACCATGAATATTTCCTACGACAAGTTTATAAGAACCACCGATGATTACCATGTTAAGGCGGTTCAGGATATTTTCAAAAGGCTCTACGAAAAGGGAGATATCTACAAGGGATACTATGAAGGCTGGTATTGCACACCCTGCGAATCCTTCTTTACAGAAACGCAGCTTGTTGATGGAAAGTGCCCCGACTGCGGAAGGGAAGTTGAGTGGACTAAGGAGGAGGCATACTTTTTTAGGCTCTCAAAATATCAGGATAGGCTCCTTAAATACATAGAAGAACATCCTGACTTTATACTTCCAGAAAAAAGAAAGAACGAGATGATAAACAACTTTATAAAGCCCGGCCTTGAGGACCTTTGCGTTTCAAGAACATCCTTTACATGGGGAATTCCAGTTAGCTTTGACGAAAAGCATGTTGTTTATGTTTGGATAGACGCCCTTTCAAACTACATAACAGCCCTTGGATATGGAGGCGATGATGATAGCCTATATAAAAAGTATTGGCCGGCGGACGTTCACCTTGTTGGAAAGGATATAGTAAGGTTCCACACTATAATTTGGCCGATCATGCTCATGGCCCTTGACATTCCTCTTCCAAAGACGGTTTACGGCCATGGATGGCTCCTTGTTGATGGCGGAAAGATGTCAAAGTCAAAGGGAAATGTAATAGACCCCGTTGTTTTAACTGAACACTTTGGTGTGGATGCAGTAAGATATTATCTTTTAAAGGAAATATCCTTTGAACATGATGGAAATTACAATAGCGAGATGTTTATAAAGAGAATAAACTCAGACCTTGCCAACGACCTTGGAAACCTCGTTTCAAGAACCCTTACAATGATCGAAAAATATTTTAACGGAACAATAGAAAGGGGAATATTTGAAGGAGAATTCGATGAGGACCTTAAAAGGATCGCCATTGAGGTTCCTAAAAACGTTGAAGGTTTAATGGATAACTTAAGGGTATCTGATGCCCTTGATGAGATCTGGCGTCTTGTAAGAAGGGCAAACAAATATATAGATGAGACTATGCCTTGGGTTTTAGCAAAGGATGAGGAAAAGAAGGAAAGGCTAAAGGGAGTTTTATACAATTTAACTGAGGCTATAAGGATAATCTCTGTTTTAATATCATCTTTTATGCCGGATACTGCAGCTAAGATAAACGAGCAGTTTAACTTTGAAGGAAAACTTGTTACTTGGGACAGCATATTGGAGTTTGGAAATCTTGAAAAAACTTTAGTAAAGAGGGGAGAACTATTATTCCCAAGGATAGACGTTGAAAAGAAGCTTGAGGAGCTTGAAAAGCTCTATGGTCAAAAGGAGGAAAAGAAGATGGTTCCAATAAAGAGTGAGATTACAATAGAAGATTTTGACAAGGTTGACCTTAGAGTTGTAAAGGTTTTAGAGGCTGAAAGGATAAAGGGTGCTGATAAGCTTCTAAAGCTTAAGGTTGATTTAGGTGGCGAGGAAAGACAGATAGTTTCAGGCATTGCAAAGTATTATGAGCCTGAAAAGCTTATTGGAAAGAAGGTAATTTTAGTTGCAAATCTAAAGCCTGTTAAGCTAAGGGGAGTAGAATCCTTTGGAATGATACTTGCAGCATCAACTGAGGATAAGGAAAAACTAGTCCTTGCAACCGTTGATGATGATATCGAAACAGGAAGTCAGGTAAAATAAAGGGAGCCTTTTTAGGCTCCTAAAATTTTTCTTTAATGCCGAGCTCCTCCTTTAATGCTCTTTGAAGAACTTGAGAAAAGTTGACCTTTTTTTGTTCTGCTATATCGTTTAACCATTTTGGTATCGTCAATGTTTTTTTTATTGCTCTATTTTCCATTTCACTTCTAACAAGTGGCATCCATGCTTCTATTAACATTATGGATTGTTTTTTTTGAATTTTTATTTTATCAAGAGGTGTAGGCTCAGGAATAGGAGCATTATCCTTTTCCATACCGTATAAGTGAAGTTCAAGGGCTTCTTTTGCATTTTTGTATGCTTCATCTATAGTATCTCCGCAGGTAAAGCATCCAGGAAGATCAGGGAATTCAACTGAAATACCATCATCATCGATATCAAAAATGGCAGGGAAGACATAAAGGTCTTTTTTCACTTTAAACCCTCCTTTTTATAAATTTAGGGGTAGTAAGTTTAATTAATTTCGATTCCCGCTTGCTTTAATAGGCTTTTTACAGTTTTTATGGGTAGGTTCTTTTTTGGATGTGGGACCGTGATTTTACCCTTTTTGTGGGGTGTTTAAACTGATGATGGTCTCCACGAACCTCAAACAAAAACCATCCATCTTCCTGAAGTATTTTGATGATTTCTCTTGACGAAAAAGCCTTCATATTATTCACCCTCAATAATATTATAATACGTATAATTATACGTGTAAAGTGATGGCTGTGCTTTTGGGGTAAAATAATGGTATAATTTATATTATGTTTAGTCAACCTAAATATATGGTAAAATTTGAAAATGTCAAAAAGTCAAAATGTCAAGTGGCAGGCACTGGAGGTGTAATAATGTTTGATTCACATGCTCACTATGATGATAAAGCCTTTGATCAAGATAGGGACGAGGTTATAGAAAAGATAAAAAATGCAGGGGTTAAAAGGGTTTTAAACTGCGCATCTAGCATAGAATCCTGTTATACGACACTTGAGCTTACTAAAAGATATGACTTTTTCTACGGTGCCGTTGGTGTGCATCCGGAGTTTTCAAAGGATCTAAATATTAACCTTATTGGAGATCTAATAAAAGAGAAAAAGATTGTTGCAATAGGTGAGATTGGCCTTGACTACTACTGGGATTACGATAGAAATATTCAAATGAAGGCCTTTAAGGAGCAGCTTGATCTTGCAAAGCAATTAAATCTTCCTGTTGTAGTTCACAACAGAGAGGCCCATGAGGACACATTAAGGGTTTTAAAGGAGTTTAAGGGCTTAAGGGGAGTTTTACACTGCTATTCTGGAAGTTTAGAGTTTGCAAGGGAGTTTGTAAAGCTTGGGTTTTACCTTGGATTTACCGGAGTTATAACGTTTAAAAATGCAAAAAAGGCAGTTGAAGTTGTAAGGAAAATTCCCCTTGAATACTTACTTGTTGAAACCGACTGCCCCTACATGGCACCGCATCCACATAGGGGCGAGAGGAACGATTCATCCTATTTAAAATACATTATAGAAAAAATAGCAGAGATAAAGGAAAAAACTTTTGATGAGGTAAATAAAATGACTTTCAAAAACGCATCAGAGCTTTTTAGTATAGAAGCAATTTAGAATGATGTGCATATAATAATACAAACCTTTGAATATATTTTATTAGGAGGGGAATAATTAATAAAGGGTATGGACATAATTGGAAAAATATGTTAAAATGTATTCAACCAATATTTTCCTTGCAAAAGATTATATTATAGTATAAAATAAATTAAACCTCTTTTCATGGATGGGGAGTAAAACGGACTTATTCATATTTTATTCATAAAAAATTCAAAATTTGACAAATTCTGTCGATTTGATTATAATTTTTTAAGTCCCATACCCCATGAAAGGAGGTAGATACATGAAAGGGATGAAGCTAAAAGCCCGGGCGATCCTTTTAGCTGTGGTTGTTTTATTAGGTTATTTTACCTTCAGCACCATGGCTAAAAAGAAGGTAACTGTCCTTTATGATGGCAAGGTTAAAACAGTTACATCAAATGCTAAGACAGTTGGGGCGCTTTTAAAGGAAACTGGCATCTACATAGGAGAAAAGGACAAAATATACCCTGATATAGACTCTAAAGTGAAAGACGGATTAGCAATATCAATAAAAAGAGCTGTTCCAGTAACCATCAAGGTGGATGGGAAGGAAATTAAAGTAAAATCGGCAGAGGAGACAGTAGAAAGATTGCTTCAAAATGAAGGGATAATCTTAAATGAAAAGGACAAGGTTTTGCCGAGCCTAAACACTATGGTAAAACCTAATATGGAAGTTAAAATAACTAGAGTAGAAGAAAAGACAATAATTTCATCTAAAATTATCCCTTATAAGGTAGTAAAAAAGCCTAACTACGATATGCTTAAAGGAACAAGTAGGGTCATCCAAAACGGGATGGATGGTATCCTCGAGATAACCACAAAGGTTGTCATGGAGGATGGCAAGATAATATCAACCAAGAAGGTTGGAGAGGCCATAAAAAGAAGGCCAATAGATAAGATAATTCAAGTTGGGACCTTAGGCTTTTTTATACCTTCAAGAGGTGGCGAACCTGTTGCCTATGTTAAAAAATTAAGGATGAAGGCAACAAGCTACACCTCAAGCTATGAATGCACCGGAAAGCGTCCGGGAGACCCAGGCTTTGGAAGGACAGCAACAGGAACCATAGCAAGGAGAAATCCAAATGGATTTTCAACCGTTGCCGTCGACCCAGATGTTATCCCCCTTGGAACAAGGCTCTACATCGAAGGCTACGGCTTTGCAATAGCCGAAGATGTTGGAGGGGGAGTAAGAGGGGATATAATCGATCTTTATTTTGAGCCCGGGACAAAGGAATTCAAAAACTGGTCAACAAGATACGTTGACGTCTATATTCTAAGGTAAAATGTCAAGTGCCAGGCACTTGACATTTTGACTTTTTGACATTTCCATATTTTACATACAAATCCTTCTCAGGTATACCTTCTTATGTTTACTCTACATGCCAATAAATTAATAATTTTTGCCTTAAAGCACTTTTAAAATATACATGTTTTTCTTATACTAAATTTGCAACATAAATTTAAGGAGGACAAGGATGATAAAAGAGGTAATAATAGTAGAAGGCAAGGGAGACCTACTTGCTGTAAAAAGAGCCGTTGACGCCGACTGCATTGTAACAAGCGGTTTTGGACTTAATAAAAGAATAATTGAGGATATAAAAAACGCCTATGAAAAAAGGGGAATAATAATATTTACAGACCCAGATTTTTCAGGGGAAAAAATAAGGGAAAAACTAACAAAGCTTTTTCCAAAGGCAAAACATGCCTTCTTGCCAAGGGAGTTTGCTGAAAAGGATGGGGATATAGGAATTGAAAACGCATCAGTAGAATCTATAAGGGAAGCGCTATCAAAGGTTAAAACGGAATATTTTGAGGATAGAAACGAATTTACCTATGAGGACCTTTACAAAAACAAACTAACAGGATACGAAAACTCCTCCCTTTTAAGGGACCTTTTAGGAAGGGAGCTTGGAATAGGCTACTGCAATGCAAAGACCTTTTTAAAAAGGTTAAACAGATACGGCATTACAAGGCAGGAATTCGATGAAGCCATTAAAAGGATAGAGGTGAAAATAAATGGGACTAAAAAGTAAAACTATGGACATAGTAAAATATTTTGAGTTTAAATTTAATAAAAACCTCGGGCAAAACTTTTTAATAGACGAAAACATATTAAAAAAGATAATAGATGCAGCAGAACTTGACGAAAACTCAACGGTAATAGAAATAGGCCCAGGAATTGGAACATTAACTCAGGAGATGGCAAAAAGGTGCAAAAAAGTCGTTGCAGTTGAAATAGACAAGAACCTAATTCCAATCCTTGAGGAAACCTTAGGGAATTTTAAGAACATAAAGATAATCCATGCCGACGCCCTAAAGGTTGACTTTAACAAAATAATCGAAGAGGAAAATTTAGAAAACGTAAAGGTTGTTGCAAACCTTCCTTATTATGTAACTACCCCAATTATAGCAAAGCTTTTAAACGAAAAGGTTAAGATAAGCTCGATGATTATCATGATTCAAAAGGAAGTTGCAGACAGAATCCTTGCAAAGCCAAACACCGATGAATACGGGACGCTTTCTTTGCTTTGCCAATACCACTGCGACATAAAAAAGATTTGTAAAGTCTCTCCTAACTGCTTTGTTCCCCCGCCAAGGGTGGAATCTATGGTTATAAGGCTTAATATTAGAGACAAAAAAAGGGTTGATGTTTTAGATGAGGCTCTTTTCTTTAACATAATAAAGAGTGCCTTTAACATGAGAAGAAAAACCCTTTCAAACTCTTTAAAATCCATAGTAAAGGATGAAAATGCCCTTTTAAAGGCCCTTGAGGAAGCAAATATAGATCCAAAAAGAAGGGGAGAGACTTTAAGTATCGAAGAGTTTGCAAACCTTTCAAATATACTAATTAGACAAAAATCTTAAATTTAAGCGCCAGGCACCTTATATTAAGTAAATTATAGTCACCCTTTTGCATATAATATATTGATGAATTTTTTGGGAGGGGAAAGGGTGACTAATAAAAGGTCATATTCAAGATATTTCATAATCTTCCAGGAGGACGATAGGGGATTTGGGATTGCAATCGACAGGCCACCAACGGGATATGCAAAGATTGAAAATAAAAACGGAAGGTCAAAGATTACCTTTTATGTTCAAAACCTTATAAAGGAAAGGGGCCCCTACACAGCCTGTCTAATCGATGCTACCAAAAATCCTCCAGCCCTTGCAAAGCTTGGGGAAATAAATGTAGATGAGACAGGACGCGGAGAAGTTTGGTGGGAATATAGGGAGGATGACATCGCTGATACAGGAATCCACATAGACAGGTTTAACGTTGCCTGCGTTATGACAGGGGATCAATACCCCTTATCAGGACAGATTGGCAAGGAGAGAATTGACTGGAAGGAAAAATTGAAAAACCCTGTAAGGCAGGAGGAGATTGAGGAAAAAGGGGAACTTGATGAGGA
>JAOAEI010000040.1 GCA_026416875.1 Caloramator sp. | reverse complement strand
AAATTTTGATTAAAAATATTGAAAATATTTGTCTTATGTAATAAAATATTTATGAATTGATAATACTTTCTATAGAATTATTTGGATAATTGTAAAAATATTAGAATAATTACTATTGTCTTGCTTCCTCTGTCAATATATAATATTAATAAACAAAATTGTGCACAGAGGTGATTTTTATTAAACTTACAAAACGTCAAGAAGAGATTATAGAAATAGTAAAAAAAAATCAGCCTATAACAAGCGAGCAGATTGCAGAAAAGCTCAATTTAACAAGAGCAGCCTTAAGGCCTGATTTAGCTATTCTGACTATGACGGGGATCTTAGAGGCGCGCCCTAAAGTAGGTTATGTTTATTCTAAAAAGGGTCAAAACACATTAAAGTATAAATCTATAAAAGAAATTACTGTAGGAGAAATAAAATCCAAACCTACGGTAGTTTCAGAGGATATGTCGATTTATGATTCAATAATTCAGCTTTTTATTAATGATACAGGGACTTTATTTGTAGAAAATAAGGGATTTTTAACTGGTGCTGTTTCAAGAAAGGATTTTTTAAAGATTACCCTTGGTAATACTGATATACATAAAGTCCCGGTAGGCATTATTATGACAAGGATGCCGAACATTATAACAATAACAGATAATGAAAGTGCCTATGAGGCTGCAAGAAGAATTATTGAACATGAAGTCGACAGCCTACCAGTTGTTGAAAAAGTAAAAACTGAAGATGGAAAAGAAATGTTTAAAATAACTGGTAAGGTCTCTAAAACTACCATAACAAAACTTTTTGTAGAATTAGGTCAGGAATAATTTAAGGTTTGGATTGTTATTTTATACATATCTGGGACATAACTTGTCCCTATGGTGACAAAAATTGTATTAGGAGGTAGGAGGTATGGAAAAGAAAAAATACGTTTACCTATTTAATGAAGGTAACGCTAGCATGAAAAATCTTTTAGGTGGAAAAGGTGCTAACCTTGCAGAAATGACAAACATAGGACTTCCTGTTCCACCTGGATTTACTGTAACAACAGAAGCCTGCACAAGATATTATGAAGATGGTCAAAAGATTGCTGATGAAATAGTAGAAGAAATTTTTGAAACACTACATAAGCTTGAAAATATTACAGGCAAAAAATTTGGTGATCCATCAAATCCACTACTTGTTTCAGTAAGATCAGGTGCTAGAGCTTCAATGCCAGGTATGATGGACACAATACTTAATCTTGGATTAAATGATGAAACTGTAGAAGGTCTTGCAAAGTTAACAAATAATGAAAGATTTGCATATGATAGCTACAGAAGATTCATAACAATGTTCAGCGACGTTGTTATGCAGATAGATAAAAATAAATTCGAACATATATTAGATCAAGTGAAAGAAGAAAACGGAGCTAAATTTGATACAGACTTAACTGCTGAAAACTTAAAGGAAGTTGTTAGAAGATTTAAGGAATTATATAGAAATGAAAAGGGAGAAGATTTCCCACAGGATCCTAAAATGCAGCTTTTGGAAGCTGTAAAGGCAGTATTTAGATCATGGAATAATCCAAGAGCTATTGTTTATAGAAGACTTAACGATATCCCAAGCGATTGGGGAACAGCAGTTAACGTTCAAACAATGGTATTTGGTAACATGGGTGAAACTTCAGGAACAGGTGTTGCATTTACAAGAAATCCTGCAACAGGTGAAAACAAGATATTTGGTGAGTTCCTATTAAATGCTCAAGGAGAAGACGTTGTTGCTGGTATAAGAACACCACAAAGCATAGATCAGTTAAAGGAATTAATGCCAGAAGTATATGCTGAATTTGAAAGAATTGCACATCTTCTTGAAAAGCATTATAAAGATATGCAAGATATGGAATTTACTATAGAACAAGGCAAACTCTACTTCCTACAAACAAGAAATGGTAAGAGAACAGCTCAGGCTGCTTTGAAGATTGCTGTTGACCTTGTTGAGGAAGGTTTAATAACAAAAGAAGAAGCAATGCTAAAGGTTGATGCAAAACAATTAGACCAATTACTTCACCCAATGTTTGATCAAGCAGAACTAAAGGCTGCAAAGCCAATTGCAAAGGGACTTCCAGCTTCTCCAGGTGCTGCTTGTGGTAAGGTATATTTCACAGCTGAAGAAGCAAAGGAAGCTGCTGCAAAGGGAGAAAAGGTTGTTCTTGTAAGAGTTGAAACTTCACCAGAAGATATTGAAGGTATGGTAGCAGCTGAAGGTATATTAACTGCAAGAGGAGGTATGACTTCCCACGCTGCAGTTGTTGCAAGAGGTATGGGTAAGTGCTGCGTAGCTGGTTGTGGCGATATTAAGATCAATGAAGAAGGCAAATATTTCACTGTTGGTGATTTAAGAATTAATGAAGGAGATTATATTTCAATAGACGGTAGCACAGGAAATGTATATGGACAAAAAATTAAGACTGTTGAACCACAAATTACAGGATATTTTGAAACATTCATGAAGTGGGCAGATGAGATAAGAACTCTTAAGGTTAGAACAAATGCTGATACTCCAAGGGATGCAGCTCAAGCTGTTAAGTTCGGAGCTGAAGGTATAGGTCTTTGCAGAACTGAACACATGTTCTTCGAAGAAGATAGAATCCCAGCAGTTAGAGAAATGATAGTTGCAAAGAATGAAGAACAAAGAAGAAAGGCCCTTGACAAGCTATTGCCAATGCAAAGGGAAGACTTTATAGGAATTTATGAAGCAATGGAGGGAAGACCTGTTACTATAAGACTTCTTGACCCACCACTACATGAATTCTTACCACATGAAGATGAGGATATTAAGGCACTTGCAGAAAATATGGGAATAACCTTTGATGAATTAAAGGCAACAGTTGAAAGCTTAAAGGAATTCAACCCAATGCTTGGTCATAGAGGTTGTAGACTTGCTGTAACTTATCCAGAAATAGCAGAAATGCAAACAAGAGCTATAATTGAAGCGGCTATTGATGTTAAGAGAAGAAAAGGCTGGGATATAGTTCCAGAAATCATGATTCCACTTGTAGGAGAACTAAAGGAATTAAAATATGTAAAAGATGTTATTGTAAAGACTGCTAATGAAATAATCGAAAGAGAAGGAATTAAGCTTGAATACAAGGTTGGAACAATGATTGAAATTCCAAGAGCAGCACTAACTGCAGATGAAATCGCTAAAGAAGCTGAATTCTTCTCCTTCGGAACAAACGACTTAACTCAGATGACTTTCGGATTCTCAAGAGACGACGCAGGTAAGTTCTTAAACGACTACTACGATAAGAAGATATTTGAATTCGATCCATTCGCTAAGCTTGATACAACTGGTGTTGGTAAACTTGTAAAGATGGCTGCTGAACTTGGAAGAGGCACAAGAAAGGACCTTAAGCTTGGAATATGCGGTGAGCACGGTGGAGATCCATCATCAATTGAATTCTGCCATAACATAGGACTTGACTATGTATCATGTTCACCATTTAGAGTTCCAATTGCAAGACTTGCTGCAGCTCAAGCACAAGTTAAAAATCCAAGAAGATAATTAATTTAGGGGGTAAAAATTACCCCCTAAAATTTTTTTCTATAAATGCTTCTACTTTTAAAGAAAATTCATGATGATCTTTTTTATGTTTCACAATAGATTTTAGTTCTTCAATATATTGTTCTTTGTTGCAATATTTAATATTTTTATAATAATCCTTTGAAACCTTCCAAAGCTTTTTAGGAAATAAAAGAAAGGCATATAAAGCAAGCATTTCGTTTTTATTTAACTCTCTTATGTTTTGATAATTATCAATTGCAATTTCAAATACATTAAAATCCCAAGCTGTATTTTTGCGCTTTAATATTCTGTGTAAAAAGCTGCTTATATCATGAACAGGACAATCAATGCGAGTTTTATCAAAATCGATTACAAATAGTTTACCATCAGGAGTAAAAATTAGGTTTTTATTTACATAATCAAGATGGCATATGGCCCCGTTACTAATTTTGCTGCCTAAATTGTTAAAATCAAGACATGATAAAATATACAGACTTTCCTTTGCACAACTTAAATAGTAATCGAAGTTCTCTAAATAAATTCTAGAGAATTTGTCTTTAATTTTATATGCAAGATTAGCACATTCAATTAATTGTTTAAAGTGCTTATTATAGCTTTGAAAATAGTTTTTGTCATTTATTAAAATCTCACTTCCTTCAATTGGAAAAAATCCTTCGGATGATTTATGGATTTTAGCGAGATTTTTGGATATCATTTTTATGTCATCGATATTATCATAATCGCATTTTCGCCCTTCAATCCAATCTGTTAATATAAATATATCTCCTTGATAGTTTACATATTTAAGTCCCCTTTTAGTTGAAATAAATCTTGGTGCTAAAATGCCTTTGATGTTTAACCACTCAATTACTGAATATATGAAAAGGAGGGTTTTTTCATCATAATAAACCTTTTTTAAGCATTTGTTACCTTTATTAGTAACAACTTTATATACGGCTCGTTCCTTATCGGTTTCTTTTATTTTTATATTCTCTATTGAATAAACTTCTATATTATAATTAGACAAAATTTTTTTCATCAATATATCCTTATCAAAAATTGTTTTTACGATAGGATTAGTATATTCCATAATATCACCTTTTTTATATTTCAATTGAATTATATGAAACATGTAAAGGGATTATGTTAGGATATAGAAGCTTTTTGAATAAAAACAGAATAAAAATGACATAATGAATAATACTGAGAAATTAAAAGTAATTTAAAGAAATAATTAAAAATAATGATTTAATTTTTATTTCTTTATAAGAAGGTTTCTTGACAATTATGTAGAATATATATATTAAAAAATATTCGTGTAGGTGATACTATGACTTTAAGGGAACAATATGAGCAAATGGAAGAAAAAATATTATCCCCTTTAGCTACCTTAAGCAAAAACAGTAAAGGAAGATTAAAGGAAGAAGAAAAGTGTAAAATTAGGACTGATTTTCAAAGGGATAGAGATAGAATAATACATTCTAAAGCCTTTAGACGTCTTAAACATAAAACGCAGGTTTTTATTGCCCCTGAAGGTGATCATTACAGGACCAGATTAACTCATACATTAGAAGTTGCTCAAATAGCTAGAACGATTGCAAGGGCAATAAGATTAAACGAGGATCTTACAGAGGCCATTGCTTTAGGTCATGATCTAGGGCATACTCCCTTTGGCCATACAGGTGAGGATGCTCTTAATAAAATTTCATCAACAGGGTTTAAACATAATGAACATAGTTTAAGAGTAGTTGATTTTCTTGAAAAAGGAAGTGGCCTTAATCTTACCTATGAAGTTAGAGATGGTATATTATGCCATTCAGGAGAACTTATTCCTAAGACAAATGAAGGCAAAGTTGTTAAATTAGCTGATAAAATAGCATATATAAATCATGATATAGATGATGCTGTTAGGGCTGGAATATTAACATTGGATGATTTGCCAAAAGAATGTATAAAAGTATTAGGAAAGGGACATTCAGAAAGAATAAATAAAATGATTGTAGCTGTTATAGAACATGCATTAGAATATGGCGAAATCAAATTATCAGGTGAAATCGGAGAAGCAACATGGGAACTTAGAAAATTTATGTTTGATAATGTTTATATTGCCTCAGAGGCTAAAAAGGAAGAAGATAAGGCTAAAAATTTGGTTAAAGAATTATTTATGTATTATATGGATAATCCAAGTTCTATGCCTAAAGAATATTTTGATAAAATTAATGTATATGGTTTAGAAAGAACAGTATTAGATTACATAGCAGGTATGACGGATAGGTATGCTGTCCATGAGTTTACAAAGATATTTATTCCTATACCCTGGCAAATAAAATTCTAAAAAAATTTTTTTGATTAGCAGGAATTTTATTTTTTATGTCGAATATTATTTATTTGTGTCAAAGAAAACCGTAAAAATAAATATATAAAAGAAGGAATTTTGATATTCAATGTAGAAAAATAATATTAATGTGTCAGGTGATGCTTACTATGCGTATTCCAGAACAGGTTATTGAGAATATATTGCAAAAAAATGATATCGTTGATGTAATATCTGAATATGTAAGCTTAAAAAGGGTTGGAAAAAATTTTATGGGAGTATGCCCTTTCCATAATGATAAGGGACCATCCTTAAGCGTTTCGCCTGACAAACAGCTATTTCATTGTTTTGGCTGCGGAGCAGCAGGTAATGTTGTAGGATTTATAATGAAAATTAGAAATATTGATTATATAGATGCAATAAAATTTTTAGCTGATAGAGTTAATATTCCACTTGAGACAAGTTCCTATGGGGATAATGAAGTTGAAAAAATATATGAAATAAATATTCAGGCGGCAAGGTTTTATTATTCTAATCTAAAACAAAACAGTGATAAGATAAAATATCTTTTAAATAGAGGATTAGACTTAAAGACAGTCCAAAGGTTTGGACTTGGATATAGTTTAGATTCATATGATGCTCTGCTTAATTTTTTAAAAAAAAGGGGATATGATGAAAAATTATTATTAAAGGCAGGATTGGTGTCTCAAAAAGACAATAAGATATATGATAGGTTTAGAAACAGAATAATGTTTCCAGTTTTTGACCATAAGGGAAGGGTAATCGGTTTTGGTGGAAGAGTTCTTGATGATTCAAAACCCAAATACTTGAATTCACCTGAGACACCTGTTTTTAAAAAAGGAACTAATTTATATGCATTAAATTTTGTTCTCAAAAAGGGAATGCCAGATGAACTTATTTTAGTTGAGGGTTATATGGACTGCATCAAACTTCATCAACATGGAATAGAAAATACAGTAGCTACATTAGGGACTGCTTTAACGAAGGAACAGGCAAGGCTTATCAAAAGATATTGTAACACTGTTTATCTTTGTTATGATTCAGATGCTGCTGGAAGAACGGCAACGTTAAGAGGCATTGAGGTTCTTCATTCCGAAGGATTAAATGTTAAAATAATAAATATTCCTAGGGGTAAGGACCCAGATGAGTTTATTAATACTTTTGGAGTTGACGAGTTTAAAAGGCTCGTAGAAAAGTCTCTACCTGCGATTGAACATTTAATTTTTGCTTCTAAAGAAAATAAAAATTTTGATGATCCTAGGGATAGGAGCAATTTTATAAAAGAAGTAATTGATATTCTAAAAATATTAAACAGTGAAGTTGAGATCCATTCTTATGCAGCGAAAATTTATGAGCTAACTGGAATAAGTCTTCAGGTGATATTAGACCAATTAAATAAAGCAAAAAATATAAAATCTAATAATTGGAATAACAATTATGTTAATAGAAATAATAATATTGGTGGAAATAATTTCATCGAACCTGGATATAAAAAGGCAGAAAGAAAGTTGCTGATGTTAATCTTAAAGAATGATGATATAAAGGAATATATTATTCAAAGGATAAATAAGGAGGATTTTATAACTCCTTCATATAAAAAGGCTGCTATGTTAATTACAGAAAGAGGCTTAAAGGAATTTAATGACATAGTAAAACATTTTGAAGAACAAAATGAAATCCAGGATGTGGCTTTAATTTTTGCTGAAGAAGATTTAACCACTTTGGATTTAGAGACAATAGAAGGATTTATAAAAACATTAAAAAGGACTAATTTGGAACGACAAATTGAAAATATTAAATTAAAAATAAAGGAAAAAGAAAAGTCAGATGGTTATGATGAGCTTTTATACTTGACTAAGAAATTGGAAGAACTGAAGAAGCAATTATCGTTGCTTTAGGTTTTGAAGGGAGGTTGAAATTATGAAAAAGGATAATCAAAAGAATGAAGCTAATAATAAAAGAATGTCTATAGTAAAACAATTGATTGAAAAGGGGAAAAAGAATGGGGTTTTAACATATAAAGAAATAATGGACTCATTAGAAAATGTTGAGTTGTCGCCAGATCAAATAGAGAAGGTTTATGAAATACTTGAGTCTATGGGTATTGAAGTTATCGATGATATGGATGATTTTAATCCAGAGCAATTATTAGAAGAAGATCTTGATTTAACTTTACCAGAGGGTATCAGTATAGATGACCCCGTTAGAATGTATTTAAAAGAAATTGGGAAGGTTCCTCTACTTTCTGCAGAAGAGGAGATTGAACTTGCAAAAAGAATAGAACAAGGAGATCAAGAAGCAAAGAAAAAACTAGCTGAGGCAAACCTAAGACTTGTAGTAAGTATAGCTAAAAGGTATGTTGGAAGAGGCATGCTGTTCCTTGACTTAATTCAAGAAGGAAATCTTGGATTATTAAAGGCGGTAGAAAAATTTGATTATAGAAAGGGTTATAAATTTTCAACTTATGCTACTTGGTGGATTAGGCAGGCTATAACAAGGGCTATTGCTGACCAGGCAAGAACTATTAGAATTCCTGTGCATATGGTAGAAACTATAAATAAATTAATAAGAGTAGAAAGGCAATTACTTCAGGAATTAGGTAGGGCACCTTCTCCTGAAGAGGTTGCGAAGGAATTAAACATGGAAGTTGATAAAGTTAGAGAAATAATGAAAATTGCTCAAGAACCTGTATCCCTTGAAACACCAATTGGAGAGGAAGAAGACAGCCATCTTGGTGATTTTATCCCTGATGAGGATGCACCAGCACCAGCGGAGGCAGCTGCATATACAATGCTTAGGGAACAGCTCATGGATGTTTTAGATACACTAACTCCAAGGGAAGAAAAGGTGTTAAGATTAAGATTTGGACTTGATGATGGCCGTGCAAGGACGTTGGAAGAAGTTGGAAAGGAATTCAAGGTTACACGTGAAAGGATAAGACAAATTGAGGCAAAAGCCCTTAGAAAGTTAAGACATCCAAGCAGAAGCAAAAAATTAAAGGATTATTTAGATTAGGCTTACTTAATGTAAGCCATAATTTTTTAGTAATTGGGGGTGATAAGATGAATACTATTTTGTTTGATTTAGATGGGACTTTATTACCTATAGATATGGAGATTTTTGAAAAGGAATATTTTAAAAGGCTTTGTTTTAAAATGAAAAATTTTTTGTCACCTGAGCATACTATTAAATTTGTTTTAGATGCAACCTTTGATATGATAAGAAACACAGACTCGAATTTAACTAATAAACAAGTTTTTATAGAGAAGTTTACTGAATACTCTAAAATACAATATGATATAGTTGAAAATATTATTGATGATTTTTATAAAAATGAGTATAAAACTATCGGTGAACATTTTAAGCCCCAAGAATATATTATTAAATCAATTGAAATTTTAAAGGGAAAAGGCTATGATTTGGTAGTTGCAACAAATGCTATTTTTCCCAAGGAAGCAATAATAGATAGGTTAAGATGGGCTGGACTAAATGAAAAGGATTTTATATTTATAACATCCTTTGAAGTTATGCATTTTTGTAAGCCAAACATAAAGTATTATGAAGAAATTTTAAGTATAATAAACAAAAAGCCTCAGGAATGCTTAATGGTGGGGAATGATGTTGAAGAGGATCTAATCGCTTCAAAAATTGGAGTAAAGACCTTTTTAATAAAGGATAATATATTAAATAAAAAGAATATAGAATATTTTGCTGACTATGAAGGTTATTATGAGGACTTTTATAATTTTGTTTTGAATTTACCATATGCAATAAAAGAGAAGGAAAAGGGTGCATAATTGGAGGTGAAACATGATTTTATCTGAAAGATTAAGGCATATAGTTAATATGCTCCCAAACTCTGAATGTATAGCTGATATTGGAACTGATCATGGTTATGTTCTTGTGTATTGTATAAACAAGGGAATTTGCAAAAGAGGTATTGCAACAGATATTAATAGGGGTCCTTTGGAGATGGCAATTAAAAATTTTAAAAAATATAGGGTCCTTGATAAGATACAGACTAGGATAGGGGATGGGCTAAAGCCCCTTCAAAAAGGAGAAGCAGATACCATTTTAATCGCTGGTATGGGCGGTAATTTAATTGCAAAGATTTTGGAGGAAGGAAAAGAAATAGTAAGATCAACAAATAACTTAGTCCTACAGCCTATGCAATATCCGGAAATATTAAGAAAATATATAATTGAAAATAATTTAAAAATACTTGATGAGGATATAGTTAAAGAGGATGAAAAGTTTTATCATATATTGAAGGTATCAAATGGTAGTGAAGTTCCTTATGAAAAAGAGGTATTTTATTATACTGGAAAAATATTAATTAAAAAGAAAAATCCAATTTTAAAAGATTATATTGTTCATAAAATCAGAAACCTAGAAGAAATTTTAAGTTTAGTTCCTAAGGATAATAAACGATTTTATGAATTAAACCAATTATTAAAAGAGTTTAAGGAAGTGGGAGAATGGCTGTAAGTGCTAAAAATATTATAGATTATTTAGAAAAGATTTTTCCGCCTTCTCTTGCGGAGGAGTATGATAATGTTGGATTGTTAATTGGAGATAAAGAAAAAAATGTAAAAAAAATATTATTTTCATTAGATGTTACAAAAGAAACCTTAGATGAGGCTGTAAAACTAGGATGCGATATGATAATTTCACATCATCCTCTGATTTTTACACCCCTTAAAAAAATTAGGACAGATGATTACATTGGCAATGTAATTATAAAGGCAGTAAAAAATGATATCAACATATATGCAGCCCACACTAATTTTGATAATGCAGAGGAAGGATTGAATGATTTTTTAGCTAAGCTTTTAGAGTTAGATAATATTGAGACATTATCGGCTCATAAGGAAACAAGACTATATAAACTTGTTGTTTTTGTCCCTAAGACCCATGCCGATGTGGTTAGAAATGTGATATTGACAGAAGGGGCAGGACACATAGGAAATTATAGCTATTGTTCTTTTAATGTAGAAGGTGAAGGAACCTTTATGCCTTTAGAGGGTTCAAATCCCTTTATCGGAGAAAAAAATAAAATAGAATTTGTTGAAGAAATAAGGATAGAAACTATTGTTAAAGAAAAGGATTTAAAAAGGGTTATAGCATCTATGATAAAAGCTCATCCCTATGAAGAGGTTGCCTACGATGTTTATCCATTGCAAAATTCAATAAAGCACGGAACAGGAAGAGTTGGCAATTTAAAAGGAGAATTGGGGTTTAAGGAGTTTATTGATATAATAAAGAAAAAATTTAATGTTGATAATGTGCGAATAGTTGGTGATTTGGATAAAAAGGTCAAAAGAGTGGGAATAGTAGGGGGAAGCGGTTCTTCCTTCATTAAAGATGCTGTAAACAAAGGTTGTGATGTGTTGATAACAGGTGATATGAAACATCATGATGCTATCTTAGCTTATGAATTAGGTCTAAACATAATAGATGTAGGACACTATGTAAGTGAATATATAGCAGTTCCATATTTATTAGATTTAGTTAAGAAAAGCTTTGATGTTGAATGTATTTTAACGGAATCTAATAAAAATCCATTTACCGTGTTATAAAAGAAAATTTTACTTGTCTTTCAAAAATATTAATATGGACAATATAACAAAAAGGTGATATTATATAACATGTGCTTGATAGTTAACTGAATAATTGTTGAGTAAGCCGGATGGTCGCTGCCGCATTTAGCGGGAGAGGAAAGTCCGAGCTCCGCAGGGCAGGGTGCTGGGTAATACCCAGTGGAGGCGACTCTAAGGAAAGTGCAACAGAGATATACCGCCAGATCCAATCCTTTGGATTGGTGAGAGCAGCTTGTGCTGCCTGGTAAGGGTGGAAAGGTGAGGTAAGAGCTCACCAGCACACTGGCGACAGTGTGGCTCTGTAAACCCCACCTGGAGCAAGACCGAATAGGGGAGCTTATGCGCTGGCCCGGCGTGCTCCCGGGTAGTGTCGCTGGAGCCTACTGGCAACAGTAGGCCTAGATAGATGACCATCTAAAACAGAACTCGGCTTACGGGCTTACTCAACTTATGTATAGAATCCACTACGCTTTAGCGTAGTGGATTTTTATATACTTGATATTTTATTCAATATCGTTGTTAAATTTTATATAAAATGATATAATTCATAAAGCAAAAATATAAAATTGAGGTGAAAGGATGGAGAGAATTCAAAAATATATTGCAAGATGTGGCATTGCATCAAGAAGAAAGGCAGAAGAGTTAATAAGACAAGGAAAAGTTAAGGTAAATGGTGAATTAATAAAAGATATAATTCTTATTAATCCAGAAAGGGACATAGTTGAGGTTAATGGGAAAGTTATAAAACCAGAAGAAAGGAAAGTTTATATAATGTTAAATAAACCCGTGGGATATGTTACAACGGTTAAGGATGAAAAGGGGAGAAGGACTGTATTGGATTTGATTGATGTAAAGGAAAGAATATATCCTGTTGGAAGATTAGATTATGACACTTCAGGACTTCTTATTTTAACCAATGATGGAGATTTTGCCTATAAACTTATGCATCCTTCAAAGGAGGTAGACAAGGTTTATATAGCTGAAGTTGAAGGGATCCCAACAGAGAAGGAATTAGATATGTTCCGAAACGGATTAAAAATAGAAGATTATATTACATCAAAGGCAGAAATAGAAATCCTTAAAATAAAAGATAAGAATGCCATCGTTAAGATTGTGATACATGAAGGCAGAAATAGGCAAGTAAGAAAAATGTGTGAAAAAATAGGTCATAAGGTTATAAAATTAAAAAGAGTTCAAATAGGCAAAATCAAATTAGGAAGTTTGGAAATTGGAAAATGGAGATATTTAAAGAAAGAGGAGATAGAGTGGGTTAAAAGATTATAAGAAGGGAGTAAAAAGATGTATAAGATTGTATTAAAGGCTACCAGAATGGCACAAGATATAGTTAGAAAGGTTATATCTGAAACTGATGTTGCTGTAGATGCAACGTTAGGAAACGGAAATGACACTATATTTTTGAGTAACATTCTTCATAAAGGAAAAGTTTATTCTTTTGATATTCAAGCTATCGCAATAGAGAAATTCAAAAGAACTCTCGATGAACAAAATATAAAAAATATTATATTGATTAATGACGGACATGAAAATATATTAAATTATGTGAAGGAAGCTCCAAAGGCTATTATGTTTAATTTAGGATATTTACCTGGTGGAGATGAAAAAATTATTACAAGACCAGAAACTACATTGAAGGCTTTATCAGATTCATTAAAAATTTTAAAACCTGGAGGGATAATTACTTTAGTTGTATATACAGGACATACAGGGGGAGCTGAAGAAGGATTCGTGTTGGATGAATATGTAAAAAATCTAGAACCAAAGATTTATTCTGTTATGCAGATTAAATTTGTAAATAGGGACGAAAGGGCTCCGTATTTAATTGTCATTGAGAAAAATGACAGTTATAGTGAAGATAAACATAATATTCTCTGTTTGTAAAAAATTTTATAACCTTTATTTTAGCAGGTGGCTTTATTTTGTTGCCGCATTTTAAGCAAATATAATTTCCATTAAAAATATAATCCGTGTGCCTTTCGATGTTTAAATTGTTGATATAATTTTGCCAGCTGTCCCATCCAGTTTTACAAAGTTTAATTCTATTAGATGGATCAGCTAAAACCCATCGTAATAATTTATGAAAATGAAATGGATATTTTGTATAATTTATATAATCCTGAGGCACACCTAAATTAATGATATATTCTTTGAAGGTATCTTCGATTAATGTTTGAAGGGGATCAGTTATTTTTGTGCTGCTTACTATATATCCCCTTTCAGATAAATGTTTTCTTGCTTTATTAAACATATATCCTCTACATATGTTGATTTCCTCATCTTTACTTATGTTTAATTTTTTTATTCCATTTTCGATTATTTTTATGCAATAATCTTCGAATTTTTTTTCTTTAAAGTAGGGTGATGTGAAATATTTAATTGGGACTACTTCATAATAATATTCAAGGGTTGATGTTCTTAAAAGTCCAATTACTGTGCCGCCAACGAGGCTGCCGCTTCCTGCATCGTCGATTTGTATCATAAACTTTCTCCTTTCATTTATATATATTTAATTTTCCAAAAAAGGAGGAGCTTTATTATGAGAATTTTAATTACCAATGATGATGGGGTCAATGCTAAAGGTATATACTTTCTTACAAAGGAACTTGAAGGACAGCATGAGTGTATTGTTGTTGCTCCAGATAAACAAAGAAGTGCAGCAGGTCATTCAATAACATTACACAGACCCATAACTGTTAAAAAAATTAAACTTGAAGGAATAAAAAGTTTAGTATATAGCGTTGATGGAAAACCGGCAGATTGTGTAAAGGTTGCAATTGAGAAACTGTTAAATGAAAAAGTTGATTTAATAATATCTGGAATAAACAATGGATATAATTTAGGAACTGATGTTTTGTATTCAGGAACAGTATCTGCTGCTGTAGAGGGGGCAATATATAAAATACCTTCAATAGCTGTTTCGGTAGATTTTGATGCCGATGAAGAATATCTAAAAAGAGCTGCAAAAATTACAAAGGAAATTGCAGAAAGATCCTTTAATAATCTTAAAGATGATGTTGTTCTTAATGTTAATATTCCTAAAGATGAAATTAACAAGGGCATTAAGGTATGTATTTTGGGAAATAGAGTTTATAAAAATGCTTATATAGAAGAAGATATTAATAATGAATTTGAACGAAGATTCCAGCTTGCCGGAACAGTAATGGATAATGATGACGAAAATTCAGATGTGTTTTATATAAAAAAGGGCTATATAACTGTCACACCTTTACATTATGACCTTACAAATTTCAATATAATAGAACATGTAAATTCATGGCTAACAAAGGAGGAGAATATATGAAAAAAATTCACGAGGATTTAAACTTAATAGCGATTATGGAATTTAAAAGTTATGATGAGATGTATAAGGTGGTAGATTTTCTAAACAAAAATTTGAAAAAATACGGTTTGATTTTTGGTTTAACAAGCCAAAATGGTAAGGACACGATTTCAATTTATGATGCCGAGTCAGGTAGTGTAAAAAAATAATGTTGAGAAATCAATTTATCTTGAAATGAAGGATATATTGCAAGAATAAAAATAAAATGATAAAATATAATTGTATTTTTAGAAAATTGCAATTGGATTTATTTTTTAATTTAGATGGGGAATATATGATAGAAAAGGGGTAGTTTTATGGATGGAAATAGACAAGACTTAATGAAAATAATTCAAACAAAATTTCCAAGGTTAAGTAAAGGTCAAAAAATTATTGCAGAATACATATTAAAGCATTATGACAAAGCCGCATTTATGACAGCCGCAAAACTTGGTCAGACTGTAGGGGTAAGTGAGTCTACAGTTGTAAGATTTGCTAATGAATTAGGATTCAGTGGTTATCCAAGTCTTCAAAAAGAATTACAAGAACTTATAAAAAATAAATTGACCTCGGTGCAAAGAATTGAAATAACAAATGACTTAATAGATGAAGAAAACCCTCTAAGAAGCGTTCTTAAGGCTGATATGGAGAATATAAGGGTTACTTTAGAAAAGATAAATCAAAATACCTTTGACGAAGTAGTCAATGAAATAATAAAGGCAAAAAGAATTTATATAGTTGGATTTAGAAGTTCACAGGCTCTTGTTGAGTTCATGGGATTTTATTTGAATTTAATATTGGATAATGTTAGGGTAGTATCAAGGGGAGTTAGCGATATTTTTGAACAGCTGCTTAGAGTAGGCGATGGAGATTTAGTTATAGGAATTTCCTTCCCAAGATATTCTACAAGAACCATTGAAGCATTAAAATTTTCAAAGGATCGTAATGCAAAAGTGGTAGCTATAACAGATAGCTTGCTTTCTCCATTAGCGTCTCATGCTGATTACACGCTGATAGCACAAAGCAATATGGTATCCTTTGTTGACTCTCTTGTAGCGCCGTTGAGTTTAATCAATGCTTTAATCGTAGCAGTAGGAGTTAAGGAAAAAGAAGCGATTTCAGAGACCTTTAAAACACTTGAAAGTATTTGGGAAGAATATAATGTATATGATAGTAAGTTGAAAAATAACGACTAGTATAAAATTTATCAAAATTCAAAAAATAACAAAAAACGCATGATAAATTAAAAAAATAAATGAATAAAATGAAATTAATTATTTTTTTGACTTGAAATAATGCAAGAAATCATTCATAATAGAGTTGTAAGGATTCGTTATTTTGAAGGAGGTCATTAATATGGCAAAGAAAAACATATCTCCATCAGATTACATTAAACAGGTAATCGAAAACGTTAAAAAGAGAAATCCTAATGAGCCCGAATTCCTCCAGGCAGTAGAAGAAGTATTACCAACTTTACAACCAGTTTTAGAAAAACACCCAGAATACATAGAAGCTAATTTGCTTGAAAGATTTTGTGAACCAGAAAGAGTTGTAATGTTTAGAGTTCCATGGGTTGACGACGAGGGAAATTTACATGTAAATAGAGGATATAGAGT